>JAADHY010000565.1 GCA_013151585.1 Planctomycetota bacterium | reverse complement strand
CGAGGTGAGGAGCAATTTCGGCGCTTCCCAAATCTTCCCGGGCGTTTCTTGACGTTATTCGTTTGGCGATCGTCGCGGCATTGGCGACGAGGGCTCGAAAGGCGATGTGGCGACACACCTGGGTCTTGGCAAGGTCGGCTCTGTCGTTTACATCGCGAAGGCCTCGGGGCCGATTTTCTCGTGTGTGTCGAAGAAGCCTCGTAAACAATCCGGCGGAAGCCGCTCCTTTGCAGGAAAGTCCACAGAGAGGTTCGCCGAGCCCTGACCCGCGGTTTCCCTTACGGGATATTTTGTCAAGTTGTCGAGCGCCGGGAAATCGTGTTTGGAGTCTTCCATAGTAGCCGCGCCGCTCAAAGCAGGCAGTCCCGCACCTAAGCAACGACAGGATACATCGAAGGGGGTTGATGCTCTTGTTGCTCGCCTCCTCCTTTCCGTTTCGCGTCTTCTGGATTTCGTGCTTTTCTTGCCGTAGCTCGGACGACGGGCCAATGCCTCACAGACGCGACTCGATTAGCTCGAGCGGAAGTCGACTGTCTTGTCGGCTCGACGTTACAATAACGGCGATGGTCTGTGTCACGACTTTCCTGTGCAAGAAAAAGCAACGATGGCTCTGATGGACTCTGGGGCATCTGCGAGAGAGACATCGTATTCTTCACGGACCAGCCGTGCGCGCCTTCGACGGCGTTGGTGCGTCGCTCTTGGCTTGTTGGCGTTGATTGCGTGGGGGCCTTTCCGCTTCTCATATTTTTCTGTGTGTTCCAAATGCGGCTGCATTCGAGATTCTGTTGCGCGGCAACTCCCTTTCCTTCCTGTCACCTACTGGACGTCGCACAGACTTGAAGACTCCCCGGTCAGTCGGGCCGCCGCGCAATTGGTTCAGCCGCATTCGCACGAATGGTTGTTTGGCCAAGGCGGTGGCAACGGAGTTCTTTGCGCACTCGGGCCAGGGCACCAGATCGCCCCGACTGTTTGGTCCGAGCAAGTCGCGTCCTTCATCCGAGCGACACATGAATACGTCGCCCCATCGAAGGCCCGCTACTGGCTAAATTGTGCTTTAGACCCAAAACGCTCTCGAGCTGTTCTCAATTGGCTTCAGGCGTCCGGTTTTCCGGCATCCGCCCCCGTTGACCGCAAGACGTATTCTAAGTGGCGCGAACGTGCAAACCTATATTTACCAGGATATGACGAGCTGGCGGCACCAACACCGACGGTTCCCTGAAAGCAAACAGATCCGACCGTCGCGGCTGGCGGTGGAGGAAATCGAACCAGGGCCGTTGACTCGAATGCGTGGGCGGAGAGTTGAATCGGGCGTTGGTCTTGCGAAGACCATGGCTTTGGCAGAGAATCGTATTTTCCGTTCCAACTTCTCGGAGCTAGCCTGGCTGGCCAGACCGGTCCACGGCACTAGGTGCGCTGAATGCCTCTTTCAGGAGCCTAACCCGTCATGAAATGCATCGTTGTCACGGGAGGTTGCGGGTTTATTGGGTCGAACTTTGTACGATTCGAGTTGGAGACCTATCCCGAGCTGTCGGTGATCAACATCGACAAGCTGACCTACGCGGGCAACCCGGAAAACCTGGCAGACCTGGAACAGGACCCTCGTTACACGTTCCGGCGGGGCGACATCTGCGCTGCGACCGCGCCTTCATCGATTCGGTGCTGGCCGCTGCCGACGTGGATGCGGTGATTAACTTCGCCGCGGAAAGCCACGTCGATCGAAGTATCCTCGATTCTGGCCCGTTTGTTCAGACCAACATCGTCGGCACTCAGGTGTTGATGGACGCTTGCCGGGCAGCGGGCGTACCTCGGTTCATCCAGGTTTCCACCGATGAAGTCTACGGCAGCTTAGGACCGGAGGGATACTTCACGGAAGAAACGCCGCTCGCTCCGAATAGTCCTTATTCGGCGTCGAAGGCCGCCGCGGATCTGTTGCTACGCAGCTACTGCCATACCTTCGGGTTCCCCGGCTTGATCACGCGCTGTTCGAACAATTACGGCCCTTACCAGTTTCCTGAAAAGCTCATCCCGCTGTTTATCTCCAATGCGATGAACGATCAGCCGTTGCCCGTGTATGGCACCGGCGAAAACGTGCGGAATTGGATTCACGTCTTGGACCACTGCCGAGGCATCGACGCGGTCCTGCGGCGGGGACGAGTGGGCGAGGTCTACAATTTCGGCGGCCATGCCGAAATGAAGAACATCGACTTGACCCGCCTATTGCTCGAACTGCTCGGGAAGCCTGAGAGTTTGATCCGTTTCGTTCAGGATCGGCCCGGACATGATCTGCGCTACGCGATCGATTGCAGCAAGGCCGAGCGGGAACTGGGTTGGCGCCCCCAGGTTGATTTCCGAACCGGGTTGGAAGAGACGATCCGGTGGTACCAGGATCACGCCGAGTGGGTCGAACGGGTCCGATCCGGGGCCTATCGAGAATACTACGAGAAACAGTACGGCCAGCGGCTCAGCTCAGCGGAGTGATTCTGCTGTCCGCAAAGTCTTGTTCCTCGGTCTTGCCCGTCACATCGCGTTGTGTGTGAAAGGACTCTTCCTATGCGGATTGCCGTGGTTGGGACCGGATACGTGGGACTGGTCACCGGGACGTGCTTCGCCGACAGCGGCAACGATGTGGTTTGTCTGGACATCGATGCCGATCGGATCGAGCAACTGCGGCGTGGCGAGGTCCCTATCTACGAGCCCGGATTGGGCGAGCTGATCCAGCGTAACGTGGCCGAAGATCGCTTGCGCTTCACGACGGAATACGCCGAAGCGGTCCCGGAGGCTCGTTGCGTTTTCTTGGCCGTGGGGACGCCTCAAGCCGACGACGGTTCGGCGGATTTAAGCGGCCTGTGGTCGGCCGTCGAAATGATGGCTCCGCACTTGTCGACCGACGCGATCGTGGTCGTCAAAAGCACGGTTCCGGTCGGAACGAATCGGCGCGTCGCCGAGCGGCTGAGAAAGCTCACCGGTCGCGAAGTCCCAGTAGCCTCCAACCCCGAGTTCTTGAAAGAAGGCGCGGCCATCGAGGACTTTACCAAGCCGGACCGCGTGGTCGTGGGCTGCGACGATCCCGACGTCGGCGGAGTTCTGCATGAATTGTACGCACCGTTTCTTCGCACCGAACACCCGCTGCTGGTCATGGACCCGGAAAGTGCCGAAATGACCAAGTACGTGGCCAACTGCCTGCTGGCTACCAAGATCAGCTTCATCAACGAAGTGGCGAACCTGTGCGAGCGGGTCGGGGCGGACGTGAATCACGTCCGGCGGGGCATCGGCCACGACCGGCGGATCGGCTTCGCTTTCCTTTTCCCCGGCGTGGGGTACGGAGGATCGTGTTTCCCCAAAGACGTGCGGGCGCTGATCTCGGTGGCCGAGACGCACGGAATGGAGCCGCGCATCTTGAAAGCCGTCGACTCCGTCAACGAGACGCAGAAAGGGATTCTCTTCGAGAAGCTGCAGCGGTTCTTCCAAGGGCAATTGGCCGGCCGAAGGTTCGCCGTGTGGGGACTTTCCTTCAAACCTCGGACGGACGACATCCGCGAAGCTCCGTCGCTGGTCTTGATCGACCGATTGCTTGGGGAAGGAGCCGTGCTGCATGTGCATGATCCGGTGGCGATGGACAATGTGCGCCGTCGCTATGGCGATCGATTGATGTATGGCGCGACACCCTACGAGGCTCTGGAATCGGCCGATGCGCTGGCCATCGTCACCGAGTGGAACGAATTTCGCAACCCGGACTTCGATCGTATGAAACGGCTCATGAAGCAGCCCGTCATCTTCGACGGTCGCAATCTGTTCGACCCGAAAAAGATGGAGCAGTTGGGTTTTCAGTATTTCGGCATCGGACGGCAAAGCGGGTTGAAGCCGCGCTGAGCCGACGTCAGGGGCATCGACCGAAAAGAGTCGTCTCATGCCAAACTGGTCGGCATGGGGACCAATGCTTATAATTGCGCCCCCGGTCGGCGGCCTGGGCCGCCGTCGGTACGTATTTCTTTCTTGCCAAACTCGATTGGGCACAGGAGCGACAACGCGATGGTCGATCATGAGCTGAAAGAAACCTGCCAGGATTTGATCCGCCGGATTGTCCACCTTCGGGACTCTCTTTGACTTGGACGGCAAGCAAAAACGGGCGGATGAAATCAATCAGGCCATGGCTGCGCCCGGGTTCTGGGACAACCGGGATCGGGCCGAACAGATGGTGCAGGAATTGCGCCGGCTCTCGCTGACGCTAAAGCCGCTGAAAGAGCTGGTGGCGGAGTCGGACGATCTGAGCGTGTTGCTGGAATTCGCCGAAGAAGACGAGACCGGCGAATCAACGCTGGAGCTGGCCGAGGCGGTCGAGCGACTGGAAAAGCAGCTTCGAGCGCTGGAGTTGCGCACGCTGCTCGCCAGTCCCGAAGACATTTGCGGAGCCTACTTGAGCGTCCAGGCGGGCGAGGGCGGCACCGATGCTTCCGACTGGGCGGAAATGTTGCTGCGTATGTACCTGCGATGGGCGGAACGACGTGGATACGATATCCAGATTCTGGACCGGTCCGATGCGGAAGAAGCCGGCATCCGAAACGCGACGGTGGCCATCCGCGGAGAGTATGCATACGGCTACCTGAAAGGCGAAGTCGGTAACCATCGGCTGATCCGAATCAGCCCCTTCGACGCGGCCGGTCGGCGTCACACGTCGTTCGCGGCTGTCGACGTGACGCCCGAGTTAGGCGACGACATTCAGATCGAAGTCGATTTCGAAAAGGAGGTGCGGGAAGACACCTATCGAGCCAGCGGAGCGGGTGGTCAGCACGTCAACAAGACCAGCTCCGCCGTTCGGTTAACTCACCTGCCCACAGGTGTGGTTGTTCAATGCCAAAATGAACGCAGCCAGCACAAGAACCGGGCCATGGCCCGCAAAATGCTCCTGGCCAAGCTCTATCAGATGGAGCTGGAAAAACGCGAGGCCGAGCTGGCGGCCAAGCGGGGGCAGAAATCCAAGATCGGTTTCGGCGGCCAGACGATTCGAAACTACGTCCTGCACCCAGAGCAGTATGTCAAGGATACCCGGACGGGGTTGAAAGTATCCAACCCGAGCGCTGTGCTCGACGGTGAGTTGGACGCATTCATCGAAGCCTATCTGAAGTGGCGAGTGGCGCAAGGGCAAACAGTTGAGTCCGAGGCGAGAACTTCGGCCTGACGTCCGGGAAGGCGAATCACATCACCCGCTGGAAAAAAGCTCCCGCGGTCAGCGGGCCTTGAACGCCTCCAGCAGGCGTTCCAATTCCTGGTCGAA
>JAADHY010000350.1:3486-6403 GCA_013151585.1 Planctomycetota bacterium | reverse complement strand
GGATACGCTCGAGCCGTTGCCACCAGCGCCCGGTTGACGCGCGAGTTTCGAGAAACGTACCGGAGCGGCGCCTTGGACATTTCGCCTCATGACGTCGTGGACGTGCTGGTCGGTGCCGGCCTGAAGCAGTGGGTCCTCATGGGGCTACATGGCTACGTTGGCTACCTGCCCGAGCCGCGAGCGACCCAGGATGTGGACGTGCTGGTGGCGTACTCGGAGCGCCAGCGGGCCGTCCGAGCCATCCGTGAGAAATGGCCCAGGCTGATTGTCCGGCAATTCTCTGAGGTCGTCCGTTTTCATGATCCCGGCGACTGTGACGCCGAAGGTCATCCTCGACCGGTCATCGATCTGATGGTGCCTTGGGGACGGTTCCAGGAAAGCATACTGAAAGAGTTCGTGACAACGGATGCGAGCACCGGGCACCGGATCCCTCGGCTGGAGGCGGCCCTGGTCGCGAAGTACGCCGCCATGATTTCGGTGCATCGGAGCCGAGAGAAAAAGGAATATGACGCGGGAGACTTCCGGCGCATGGTGCTGGCCAATCGGGACCGAATTCGTCGCGACGATTTGCGGCGGTTGGCCGACGAGGTCTGGGAGGGTGGCGGCGAAGAAATCGAGCGGTTCTTGGATATCGCCGTCAGCGACCAGCCGTTCCCGGTTTGACGGAGTTGGCAGTCGAGTGTCTGGTCGATGGAGCGGCTCGGAGCGCTGCGTTCCCAAGTGAGGGTCTGCGAGGTAGTCGTCTGAAACAATGGGAGGGCGATTTGCCGTTGCCAGTCTGCTGCGTTGCGCCCGGCGTTTCGCTCTCAGCCGAATCGACGGAACGCGCTGGATCGCCGCCAGCCTGGCGTGGGCGGCCGTTCCGGAATGACTCTTGAAACGCATGATCAGCGAAGGGGAGTCGGTGTCGCTTGGCAATGCGAAATGTAGGGGCTTGGAATCAGACCCACCGACCCCGCGGTTTCGGCTGAGGTATTTGGCGCGGTATCTGCCAATGGATTTCCAGTGGGTACTGCGTGACATTTACTACGGCTGGCAGATCCGCCAAGGCCGATTCTTCTCCGATGAGCCGGAATTCGAGCGGCTTGGTGAATGGGTAACACAGGGCGATTGGGTCCTTGATGTGGGGGCTAGTATTGGGCACTATACAATCCGACTCGCTTCACTGGTCGGGATACACGGAAGAGTCTTTGCGTTCGAGCCGGTTCTGGAGACGTTTGCACTGCTTGCCAGGAATGTGCGCCGGGCTGGATGTCAGAACGTGACACTTCTGAACATGGCCGTCTCGGACCGAGCTCACATGAACGGAATCGAGATCCCGGCGGGCCGCACTGGGTTGGACGCCCACTATTTCGCCCATCTGACCGGAACTCCGAATGAACGTCCCGTGTTCTGCTGTCCAATAGATGCTTTCGACTTCTGCAGCAGGATTCGGTTGGTGAAGGTTGATGTTGAGGGACATGAGCCCGCTGTTCTGTCTGGCATGCAGCGACTTTTGGAGCGTGACCGCCCTGTGCTCATCGTCGAGCATGCCACGGACGAGCTAGGGAGGCGACTCGCATCGCTCGGTTACGAGAGCATGCGGTTCAACGGGTCTCATAACACGGTCTATATACAATGCTGCCGACCAACCGACCTATAGCGCTGGTCCCTAGGTCGTGGCGGCGAGGCCGGTGAGCCAGGAACTGGAAAAGGGAATAGTGCGTATTTTTGAACGCGATATCGCGAGATAAGCCGTAGCACCCAGGCATCATCAAAGGTGAGGCGCTGCCCGATGAAGAAAGTCGCTGTGTTTGGTTTGGGATATGTGGGATGCGTGACGGCGGCGTGTGTCAGTCGCGATGGGCATTCGGTTGTCGGCGTCGACATCGATCCGGAAAAAGTGGCTCGCGTCAATGCCGGAGCCTCTCCCGTACTTGAACCCGGGCTGACAGAGCTCATTGCCGAGCAGGTTTCCGTTGGCCGGCTTCGTGCTACAACTGATGTGGCCGCCGCCGTTCGCGAGACCGACATCGCTCTGATTGCAGTAGGCACCCCGTCGGCTCCGGATGGTAGTGTGGGCGCGAGCGCCGTCGAACGGGTTATCCAGTCGATCGGTGGCGAGTTGCGGGGGCGCGCTCAGCGATACACGGTCGTCATTCGGTCCACGCTTTTGCCCGGCGTGTTGGAAGATCGTCTCGTGCCTCTGCTGCAAGAGGCGGCGGGTCAGCCCATCGGCAGCGATGTCCATCTCTGCAATAACCCGGAATTCTTGCGAGAGACGACGGCGATCCGCGACTATGACGATCCTCCCTTCGTGCTGGTCGGGGCGGACGACCCAGCGGTGGCGAAGGATGTCCTCGAGCTGTATCAGACCGTAGAGGGCGAACGCGTTGTGACGGACACGCGGACGGCCGCGATGGTCAAGTACGCCTGTAATGCCTTCCATGCGCTGAAGATCGATTTCGCGAATGAAATTGGCAGTTTGGCCAAAGCTTTAGGCGCCGATGGTCAGAAAGTCATGGACGTCGTCTGCCGAGACACACGGCTGAACATCTCAAAGGCCTATCTTCGGCCTGGATTCGCCTTCGGTGGATCGTGTCTTCCAAAGGACGTCAGAGCGCTGGTTCGGTTCGCTCAGCAGCAGGCGATCCGAGTCGATCTGTTGCAGGCAATCTTACCGTCGAACCAATCGCACCTGGAGCGGGCGATTCGTGAAATCCAACAAAGCGGCCATCGGCGCATCGGTCTGGTGGGACTCAGTTTTAAGGCGGGCACCGACGACTTGCGGGAAAGCCCGCTGGTGATCCTGGCTGAAACGCTTTTGGGACGCGGGTTTGACCTGAGAATCTACGATCCCGGCGTCCGCGTTCCCGGTTTGGTGGGGACCAACCTGAGCTATGTCGACCAGCGGCTGCCGCACTTGGCGGCGCTGCTG
>JAADHY010000350.1:0-3475 GCA_013151585.1 Planctomycetota bacterium | reverse complement strand
GACGATCCGGAGGAGCTTTATCAACATGCCGAGCTGCTGGTCTTGGGAACTGACGTCGCGAACCAGCTTGATTGGCAGAGCGGATTTTTCGGCGAGGTCTTTGATTTGCGGAGGGATTTGGTGGTGGCGGAGAAGGTGGCTGGTGGGCTGGTGCCTAGTGGACTGGTAGATTGAGCTGGGATTCGCGAGGATCGCTTCCGCTTGGAGGATTCTGAACTGTACGAAGCGGCGAGGGCCTTTCGACGAAAGGTCTGCCGCTTGGCCCAGCAGTTACCGCGGATGGAACAAGACTGACTCGAACGCCAGACGAGGCGCGCGGCCGTTTCGGTCGCCAACAACATTGCGGAAGGGCACGGCCGATGGCACTACCAGGACGATACTCGGCTTTGCCGAATCACGCGCGGCACTGTCGAAGAGATCATAGACGATTTGGACGGTTTGCTTGGATGAGCGACACGGTGATGACGAGTTCGTGAACGAGCTCAAGACCGAGGCGTGTCAGCTTGTTGAGCCAATCAACGGATATATCGCCTACCCCCGCAAGAGCAAGCAGGCATTGGAGCAGTAGCGTTGGTTGGCAGCAACCGATCTGATTACCAGGCACCAAGCCAGCGGAGAGCGGAAAGCCGGAAGGGAAGAAGCGGGAGTTGAGGTCCTTGCCAAGCTACCAGCCGACCAGCCGACCAGCCGACCAGCCCACCAGCTTCGTCGTTACTGTCGACACCGAAGAAGAAGGCCTGTGGAACGGGGAGTTCCGACGGACCGGTTACACGGTCGAAAACACACGAGGGATTGAACGTTTTCAAAAGCTTTGTGACCGGTACGGGGTCCGGCCGACCTATCTGGTCGACGCGCCAGTAGTTCAAGACGAGCGGTCCGTCGTACTGCTCCGAGAGATCAACGATGACGGGCGGTGCGAGATCGGTGCTCATCTCCATCCCTGGTGCAATCCACCCTTTGAAGAGGAGCTGAACGAGCGGAATTCGTATCTGTGTAATCTGCCCAAGTCCTTGCAGCGGGCGAAAATCGAGTGGTTGACGCAAACGATCGAAGAGCTGTTTGGGCAACGTCCGACTTCGTTTCGCGCTGGTCGTTACGGGCTGGACATTCGGGGGGCGAGGATTCTGGCGGAGCTGGGCTACTTGGTAGATTCCAGCGTGATTCCCTTTAGCGATTTCCGTGCCGATGGCGGCCCGGATTTTAGCGACGCGCCTTGGTGGCCGTACTCCGTGCGTGACGGGTCGCTGACCAGGCCAGAGGAAACACGTCGAGCGTTGAGAGAGGGCAGCGGAGAGCGGAGAGCGGAGAGGGGAGAGCCAACAAGGGGCGAGAGTCGAGGGTCGAGGGTCGAGGGCCAAGTACCAGCCACCAGCCACCACGGCAGCGGAGGGCAGAGAGCGGAGAGCGGAGAGCCGGAGGGGGCGAAGCGGGAGTCGATCAGTCGAACAGGCACCGGTCCAGCGGTCCACTAGCTCATTGCTCCTCGAACTTCCTGTCTCAGTTGGTTACAGCCGGGCGAACTTCCGGAGGGCTGATGCTCTGCGTCGATGGGCGATGCGGTCTTCCGTCCGGAGGCGTTTGCGCTTCGTGGGCCTCTTGGATCGGCTGGGCATCGCGCGGCGGATCAAGTTTAGCCCAGAACAGGCCACAGCCAGGCAGATGATGCGATTGGCCGATTTGTATCTTCGCCAGAAGGTCCCTTGCTTGGTCTTGATGTTCCACAGCTCATCTCTTGTTCCCGGGCAATCGCCCTACGTTCCGGACACTAGGGCTTTGGAAGGGTTTTATCGCCGTTTGGAGCGGGTGTTCGAGCATTGTCTGGTCACGAGGGGTTGTCGCAATGCGATCCTGTCCGAGCTGGCGGATGAGGTTGGTGCGTTTTCGCGGATGCTTGGCGTGTCATAGTCCCCGGGCGGACGAGGTGGAGCCTGGAAACAAGGGGGCGCGCTAGGTAAATGGCGGCCCTTTCTTGACCGGCTAGCCCAAGTTCCCCAGTTGAGGGCGAATTTGGGCGATTTTGAAATTCTTTCGGGCGGTTTTTTGACGTAAGTCCTTTGGCGATGGGCGCGGTGTCGGCGCGCGGTGTCGGCGGGAAGGGCTCAAGAGGCGATGTAGTGACGACAACTGGTCTTGGCAGGCTGGTGTCTGTCGGTAGTATGCGGGCACATTCGTCTGCCGCAACGACTGACGTGCAAATGGGAGAGATTTGCCCAGTGAAAGAAGACAAAATGCACCCCTCTCGGGAATAGGGAATAGCAAATCGAAATGTAGTGGAAACTTTCAGGGCCCGATCCTTACAGGGCAAGGACTTACGTCAACAACTGGGGAACTTGGGCTAGTCGGCCTCTGGTTTCTGCCCCAGATGCCCCCGTCCTGGACGATTGCGCGAACTTGCGGATCTTCTCATCGAGCTGTTCCGTGTGGACGAAGAACTTCGCGCACCGCCTGGCGGCTCCAGCGCCCACGCATCGTCGGAGCGACACGTCGGCGGCGTCGCTGTCTGACGATGGGGGCCAGCTCCGTTTCCGAAACGTGTTCGCCCCAGAAGTAGCGTCCCCCCGGCGTCACGGCGGGGGTCGCTCCACCCGCCGAAATTGTGCCGTAGCGCCGAGCTTCGCGCCGAATCGTTTGCATCGCTACCGCAGGATTCGGAAACGTGCGTGCGTCCAAGGCGGCCCCGCGCACCATTCGTCCGGACTGCCCGTCGGGGTGGTGCACGTCTTCGTAGGAAACCACCGCCACGACGCCGCGACGGCCGCTGGCACCTTGCAGCATGGCTTCTGCTTGCGGCTCCAGCTCGGCGAGCATCCGACGAATCGCGTAGTTCGCCGAGCATTGATTCGCGAACCGCGACGCGAATTGTACCAGCGCTCCCAGAGCGTCGCTTCCAGTCTGGGCTGGCGTGTCTGGGGCATCCGTGACGCCCGCCAGGGACCAATGAGTCAGTTCCGGATTCATTTCTCGCCAAATGATCGGCATCGCTCCGCCCTCCTCGCAACGAGTTCATGGTTCCGAAGTGCGTTGAACCTCTGCCCGCTCGTTTTCGGCCGCTCCAGTTCTATTGTCCCTGATTCCTAGATAAAGTTGCGAAAGTTTCCCGTGCTTTCTCAAAAAACTCCTTCTAATCAGGCGCACGCGCAACGCGAGGTGACATCTGCCAGTCTACTTCTGGCAATCTATACGCAGGCGTTGTAAGCCGGCCGCAGTCGGCACGCGACTCGGCCACAGAATTGTGTAACGTTGGCTGCGCCGGTCACTTCTTTCGCCTGCGTAGACGATGCAAGGCAGACTGCATGTCGTCTGGCAGCGGGGCTTCGAACGTCATCCATTCTTCGGTGATCGGGTGTCGGAAACAAAGCCGATGCGCGTGTAAGGCCTGGCGGGCGATCAACTCCTCCGCGTCCGCCTTAGACGATCGCTCATTCGCCCCGCCTGGGTCGGCCGCGTCCGCGAGACTCGTCGAACTTGCAGAGTG
>JAADHY010000100.1 GCA_013151585.1 Planctomycetota bacterium | reverse complement strand
GGTCAGCACGCCCGGGGTGGCGCAGTTTGTTCGGAGCGGTGGTCGGTTTGGCTGCGGCCGTTGCCGGGGCGGGCGAAAAGGCGGACATCGTACAAGTCACCTCGCCTGACGGGAACGTGCAGCTTGTCGTCTCGTTGCTGGACGGTCAATTGGTTTATTCAATCGACTACAACAGCACGCCGGTCATCGTAAACGCCCGGCTGGGGTTGAAGCTGGCCGACGGGACGATCTTGGGCCGCGATGTGCAGTGGTCGGTCTCGGACGTGACCAACCACAACAGCATTTGGACGCCGGTCTACGGCGAGCGATCGCGGATCCGCGATCATTACCGCGCAGCCACGATCAGGTGCACACCGCGACGCGCAGGTCGGCTGCCGTTCGAACTGCTAGTTCGCGTTTACAACGAAGGTGCGGCTCTGGCGTATCGATTACTCTCCCCGGGCGGGGGCTCTGTGCCGTCGCACGCTGGACGAGGCAATCCTGGCGCGGCCGATTCGGGAAAGACGGCGGGAACGGAAGCTCGCCCAAGAGCGACATCTGCGGACGACGGCCCTACGGAAGTGACGATTGTCGATGAGCTGACCGAGTTTGCTTTTCCGAGCGATCTGGTGTGCTGGCCCGTTTATTCCGCTCAGGGGATCTACAAGAACGCCAAGCTGAGTCAGGTTCGGAGGAATTGCGAGCGGCCGTTGCTGGTCGAGTTTCCCGGCGGGCCGGCGGTTGCTGTTGGCGAAGCACGACTCGTGGATTACGCACGCATGCGTTTGCAGCCAGCCGGGCGGTCTTTCGCGGTTCGCGCTCAGCTCGCCAGCGAAGTGGAAGCGACGCTGCCGTACACGACTCCGTGGCGCGTCATCCTGCTGGCCGACAACCCCTGTCAGCTCATCGAACGCAACTATCTGATTCTGAACCTCAACGATCCGTGCCGTTTGTCGGACACGTCTTGGATCCGGCCGGGCAAGGTCATCCGGGAAGTCACGCTGAGCACCAAAGGCGGCAAGGCGTGTGTGGATTTCGCGGTCAAGATGGGCCTTTCCTTTGTTGAATACGACGCCGGTTGGTACGGGCACGAGTACGACGAGCGTTCCGACGCCACCACCGTAACTCCGGACCCCAAACGAACCCGCAATCCGGACGGCCTCGACTTGCACGAAGTGATCCGCTACGCCAAACAGAGGGGCATCGGGGTCATCTTGTACGTCAACCGGCGGGCGCTGGAACGGCAGCTCGATGACATTCTGCCGCTGTACCAGAAATGGGGTGTGGCCGGTGTAAAGTATGGCTTCGTGCAGGTTGGCTCGCAGAAATGGACGCGTTGGTTGCACGACGCCGTTCGCAAGGCGGCCGAACATCGGCTGATGGTCGACGTCCACGACGAGTACCGGCCGATGGGGTTCTCACGCACTTATCCCAACCTTATGACTCAGGAAGGCATCCGCGGCAACGAGACCATGCCGACGGCAGAACACAACACGATCCTGCCCTTCACCCGCGGTCTGTGCGGAGCCGGCGACTACACGATCTGCTGGTACACCGATCGCATCAAAACGACGCATGCTCATCAACTTGCCTGCGCAGTTGTGTTTTACAGTCCGTGGCAATTCGTGTTCTGGTATGATCGGCCCGCGCAGTACCGAGGGGAACCGGAAACGCTCTTCTTCAAGCACGTGCCGACCGTGTGGGAGGAAACCCGTGTGCTGGCCGGCCGCCCGGGTGAGTTCATCGTGATGGCTCGACGCAGAGGCAACGAATGGTATGTCGGCTGGTTGAACGCGGTCCGGCGGCGCCGACTGAAGATACCGTTGGGATTCCTTGATCAAGGATGCTCCTACGAGGCGACCCTATACACGGACGCATCGCCGGAAGGGACGCGGCCCTTCGAGGTCGCGATTTGCAAACGACGAGTGGTGGCGTCCGATACGCTCGCTGCTGAAGCGGCTCGGAATGGCGGCTGCGCGGTGCGGCTGGTCCGCACGAGATGAAACAACCGCGGGGGGCGACGTTTTAGACTAAGAAACGATGGATTTCGCGCGACCGTCGGACCGATGAGTTCAGTTCCTCCAGAAGGAAGCCGACACCTGCAGGCGCAGAGCAGGTCCCAAGCCCCCGGGCGCAGATGCTCGGGCACCATCAGCCAGACTCCGGCGAGGTTGCCGGAGGACCTTCTCGGCCAGCACTCGGCGCACAGCGCTGTGGAGACTTTGAGGATCGGCCGGTTTGCAGCGAGCGCGGTAGGACGTTTCTTGGCAAACGACTGGGGAGACTCGGACAATGAGAAACAACTTGCAGTGGAGAGGCTCGCTCATATTGTCTGTCGTGCTTGCGAACGGCTTCGTCGCGGAAACGGCTGAATGGAAGGTCGAGTTGGTCGAGCCAGCCGGAGCTGCTGCGGTGCGGGCCACGATCGTTGCGAAGCACAGGCTGCGGCTCGAAGTCAATCCGGGAGCTGAGCGCGAACCGTTGACAATCCGCATCGAGCTGCCGGCCAGCGGCCCCGGCTACTGGCCGGCGGAAGACGTCGTTGCCGTCGATGAAATGGGCGAGCCGATCGCGGCGCGGCACAACGGCACCGAGTGGGAGAAGTTCACTATCACCGTGCCGCCGAAACGGAGTCGCTACACGGTGCAGGTCGTCCGTCCGAAGGGCCCGCGACCTCGCGTGTTTCCGGAAAAGGAGCGACACGCCACGGATACGGCGACCGGCCTGAGCGCAAGAATCGCCAACTGGTACGGCGACCGACGCGTAGCCCTCTGCTTGCGCTTCGATGACTCACATCCGACCCATCTTTCGACGGTCATTCCGCTATTGAGGCAGCACGGGTTTCGGGCAACGTTCCTGATCAATCCGGGAAGGCGTGACGAACGCAGTCCGAAGCGCTGGCGGTCGGCCTATCAGGAGCACAAAGCCGAATGTGGCTCGCCGAGGCGACCAGGAATTCGGCAACCACACCGCCCACCACCGCGGCGCGATCGACGACGCAGACATGGAGCACGAGATTGGTGATGCGGCCAAAGTCATTTGGCGACTGTTTCCCAACCGGAGCAAGTTGCTGGCCCTGAATCTTGGCGGCGGTACCTGGTGGGTGACCAAACGCCCGCTCCGGTATTATCTCGACAAATACCCTGCTTTCCTCGTCACGGGCTCGCTCGGCATGGACGACACTTACGGCAACCGCGTGGCCGTTTTCCGCCAGCAGTTGGAGCGTAACTTGCTGCCAAACCGGCTGGGCTGGTTCAAGGTGCATTTCCACTCGGTCGGAAAAGGCTGCGCCAGCAGCGAAGAAAACTTCCGCGCGGTGCTGGAAATCATCAAAGAACACCAGTCACAGCTTTGGATCGCCGGCCTCGCCGACGCATACAAATGCCTGACCGAACGCCGAGGGGCGAAGCTCGCGATTGAAAGCCTCGGCCCGCATCGCCTTGCCCTCAAGCTGACCTGTACCACGAATCCGGAACTGTTCGACCAGCCTTTAACGCTTGTGCTTTCCCTGCCGACTTCGTGGTTGCCCGACCGCGTGCGGGTAACTCACTCTGAGGGCGAATCGGTCCCCGTCAGGACGGTAGCGGCCGCCAAGGGCCGAGCATCGCAACTCCGCTTCGACGCCTTCCCACGGGACACCACCTTCTTCATTGAACGAACGGGTCGTTGAGGGGATGAAACTTGACT
>JAADHY010000002.1 GCA_013151585.1 Planctomycetota bacterium | reverse complement strand
GATTGGACATCCACGAGCAACCGCGGCTGACCGCCTCACCCGACGACCGCCTGCGAAAGAACATGATTGTCACAATTGAGCCGGGCATCTATCTGACGGGCTGCGGCGGCATCCGGCTGGAGAACGACATTTTGGTCACATCCCGTGGCCACGAAAACCTCTGCAGCTTGCCGACGTCGCTCGACCGGGTGATTCTGCGATAGAAGGCGGTCAAGGGCATGCGACGCCTCGCTCGGGAACGCAGACGCCCCTGCGGCAATTCGCACTGCTACCGCCGGCACACGGCTCCCGCTTTGACACCGGGGAAAGGTTGGATTGCGTCGGATTGCGGTGCGGCTGGGGCCAGCCGACCGTTGGGCCGGCCCCCGGGCTCGATCTGAGGCGTTTTGCCACTTGGCGTGACAGCCGAGCCAGAGGAAAGTCGTCCATCCGCATCTACCCGATTCAGCCGGACGAACCAATCCTTCTGCGAGTTCGGTTTTGTAATGGCGTCTACGTGGCTCATCTTTCGGACGGCCGTCGGGTAGAATCGTGTCATGGGCGAGAAGATCGGGTTTTTGGAGGAACTTCGTCGAGCGCTCGACGAGCACGGGCTCCGTCGACGGCGCATTGCGGTGGCCGTGTCCGGTGGCGCGGACAGCACGGCCCTGCTGCGCGGTTTGGTCGAGTTGTCGGAGCCTTTCCGGTTGGAACTGCTGGCCGTTCACGTGGATCACGGTCTGCGCGGCGAGCAGTCGCGGGCGGATGCCGAGTGGACAGCGACGTTGTGCCAGCGGGTGCAAGTTCCTTTCGAGTACCGAACTGTGAACGTCTTTGAGCGGGCGGAGAAAGAGAAGATCGGATTGGAAGAGGCGGCCCGATCGGCTCGGTACGAAGTCCTGGAGCAAGTCGCAGCGGCTCGGCACTGCTCTCACTTGGCCGTCGCGCACACGGCTGACGACCAGGCCGAGACGGTTCTGCATCACATTCTGCGTGGTACGGGTGTCTCCGGCCTCCGGGGCATGCGCCCGGCCCGACGGCTGCGATCGGGCGTGTGGTTGGTTCGGCCGCTGCTTCGCATCTCGCGTCGACAAGTGGAGCAATTCTTGAACGATGTCGGTCGGGCAAGAGTTCCGTACCGATCCGAGCAACCGGGACTTGGCCATGACCCGTAACCGCATCCGACATCAGTTGATCCCGCTGCTGGAGCAGGAGTTCAATCCGAACATCCGCGAGGTGCTGAACCGGATGGCTCGACAGGCCGCTGAAATCGAGGATGTTTTTGAAAGTCTTTGCGGGCCGCTAGTCGACCGGGCCTTGGTCGATGTCACGTCTTCGGTCGTCCGATTGGACTGCACGGTGCTCGCCGACCAGCCGAGGCATCTGGTTCGCGAGTGTCTGGTCCGGATTTGGGAGCGGCTGGACTGGCCGCGTCAGAAGATGGGATTCACCGAATGGGACCGGCTGGCCGAATTGTGCGTTCACGACGGGGACATAGTCTTTCCCGGAGCAATCCACGCGTCGCGACGTGGTTGCCTGCTGGTCTTGGAACGACAGCCGCGGCCGCGCGGCGCCTGACGGGTTGAAGCGCGGAAGCGCGAGGACGTACGACACACTTCGTGATCTTGATTTTCGGGCCGAGCATGTCGTTTCTGTCCCGCTTGCGCGAAAGGGTGGCTCCGACCGGAGAACCGAAAAGTGAGCGGACGCGCCAGCGTCCGGTCACCTCGCTGGCCGAGCCGCAAAGACCGCACGCTAGCGCGTTGCGTTCACTCCATCGGAGTGAGTACCCCGGAGTGAGCGGACCGCCTCCCGAGACCTCTGCGCCAACTCGAGCCATTGTGCCCTCTCATCCGCCCTTCGGGCACTTTCTCCCCCGTCTGGGCGGAGAAGGGACTTCGTTTCGCACGCTGATCTTCGTGTGTGGCCGTGCAGCCATGCAAACCCCGTCGTGCGCGGCAAGCGCGAGCCCAGTTTTCATCCGTCTTGACTCATTTGTACGGCTTGTCGTATAGTTCGCCGCCGTTTTTCGCGGCACGGAATGTCCGTCGGGCTGCGCCGGCCGGGGGGAGCTGGGAAACGCCCGCGGTCGACAGGGGGGAATCTCCTGGAGGCCAGGCAGGATGTGAGCCCAGATGGGGACAGGGGCATCGAAAAGGAGCGACACGGATGGTCGAAAAGACTCAGCACGAAACCACGGATGGCAAGACTCGCAGCAGACGGAAAGTCCGGTGGGCGATTCTCGGGGGTGGCACGTTGGCGATCCTCCTCGGTGCGGCCTTGCTGTTGCAGTGGTCGGGCTCGGACGAGCGGCCGTCGAGCCACGAGTTGCAGGCGGGATCGAAACCGGCAGCGGTCGGCACCGCTCGCGTGGCCGAGACCGTTTCGCAGCGACGTCCGGTAGCCCGGGTCAGCACCGGCTCCCTGACGGCGATGATCTATGAGGACGACCTGGCTCGGGAATGCGTCCAGCGGATCGGCCGGGAAGTCCTGGACAATATGATCAACCGCATGATCATTCAGCTTGCTTGCCAAGAGCAAGGCGTTGTGGTGACCGAGGAAGAGGTTGATCAGGAGATTCTGCGGATCTCGAAGGAGTTCAACCTGGATCCTCAGGCCTGGATGGAGTTTCTTCAGGCGGAACGCAATATCACGCCGCAGCAGTACCGGCGCGACATCATTTGGCCGATGTTGGCTTTGAAGAAGCTGGCAGGCGAGCAGGTCACGATCACCGAAGCGGACATGCAACGGGCCTTCCAGCGACATTACGGTCCGCGAGTCAAGGCCCGAATGATCATGTTCGACAACATCCGTCGCGCCAACGCCGTCTGGCAGGAGGCGATGCAGCATCCAGAAGAGTTCGAGCGGCTGGCCCGCGAGCATTCGGTCGATCCCACCAGCCGGGCTCTCGACGGGAAGATCCCGCCCATCGCGCGGTTTTCCGGCAATGAAGAGCTCGAAAAGGCGGCCTTCAAGCTGCGCGAAGGCGAGATTTCTGGGATCATCCATGTCGGTATGAACCGGTACGTGATTTTGAAATGTGAGGGGTACACCGAGCAGGTCGTCAAGGATATCGAAGAAGTCCGCCCGATCCTGTACCAAGAGCTGGAGAAAGAGAAGGTGCAGGAAATGATCGCTCGTTATTTCGAGAAGCTGCGGCAGCAGACCCGGGTGGACAACTATTTGACCAACACATCGACGGGTGGCGTGCGGCGTGCAACTGGCAGAGACGGAAGCACGGTCCGGCAGGCGTCCGGGACGGCGCGGCCGAAGGCCGCCACGCGGCGCTAGGAGCTCGCGAGCGAACGGCGGCCTGACGACGGGGCTTCGCGGCGCAGCTTGGGGGGGATTTCGACTGGGCATCGCTTGACAGTTGCCCGTTGGCGCGGCGGTCGGCGTCGGGAAAATATGGGCGAAATGAAGGCTCTCGGAGACGAGCGTTTTTCCCTCTGCCGTTTGAACATCTCTTCGTCGTCCGCTGACGCAGCCTGCAATTTGCCCGTTTTTCGGGTTCTTCCGTTGGCTCTGCCGGGGTTGCCGCGAGCGACCTGGGTGGGCGGTTGACTTTCCGCCACGGGTTTGTCAAAAATCGGTTGACAGCAAGGCGTTTACACTTCATCATCAAAGCAGAAGAAGACCGACCGACGACCGGTGTGGGCCGGAGACCGTGGCCGGGGCCGCAACGGAGCGGGGGAGCTGTAACGCACGTGATCCCCAGGTCAAATCAACCCACGGTGCGCTGCCCGCGTGTCTGACAAGCGGGGCCGAATTCGCCTGCGGGTTTCCGGGGCAAGTTCGGGAGGGGATGTAAGGGATACGTCTCGGAAAAACCGAAACCGTCAGCGAGTATCTGGAAACGAATCATGGCAGCAGATCACCGACGTTTAGAAATCGAGGAAGTCGGCGACGTGACGATCGCAACGTTTGTCGACAAGAAAATCCTCGATGAAAGCAACATCCAGGTCATCGGGAACCAGCTTTTCATCCTGGTAGAAGAGGACGGCCGCAAGAAGATCATTCTGGATTTCAGCAATGTGGAATACCTTT
>JAADHY010000222.1 GCA_013151585.1 Planctomycetota bacterium | reverse complement strand
GCTGGCTGATTCTCCTTTTCAAACTCAATGCGCATCCGTTCGAAGCACTCGGATGCCAGTTCCAGTCCGAGCCAGCGGGAAGTCGCCTCCGTCAATTCCTCGCGGAGCATCGACCGGCGCAAGACGAGATCGGCGGCTTGCGAATCAGCTTCCATTTCGGCGGTCTGGTGCTTCAGACGGCCAAGCTCTTCCGAAGCTCGCAACAGATCCCGGCCCAAGTCATCGAGTTCCTGCCGAAGCATGGCAATCTGCTGTTCGTTTTGCGCCGGATCGAAAGTCTGCAAATCCTCTTCAACCACAGCCAGTTCCGGTTCGCTGCGAGCGGCTTCTTCTAGCTCGGCCCGTGTTTGCTCGATCAGTCCAGCGAGTTCTTGGCGGCGTCGATAGCAAAGTTCGCGGTGCTCGAACTCCTCGCGGCTGGACGCTCCGCCTTGAACCAGCAGAGCCGAACGCTGCGAGGACAGCTCGCGGAACTTCCGTTGCAGCCGTTTTCGCTGTTTGCGTTGCTCGCGGAGTTGCTCGCGCAATTGACGCGCTTCGGCCCGTGCCGTTGCGGCGGCTCGCAATCGTTCCTCCCACGCCGCCAGCGATTCCAATGGGTCGTCCGACGCCATTTCCGGAGCGACCTGCTGCAACGTGTGCTGGACGCGCCGCCGGAAAGCATCCCATCGTTCCTGGCCGGTGTGCCACTGAGCTTCGGCCACCTCCTCTCGGCGCGCGGCGTCTTGGGCCTTCTGCACTTTCTGCCAGGTGGTGAAGGCGTGCTTCAGATCGAGCGTCTCCTCCAGGCCTACCGATCGCAAGGCCTCGCACCAGTCTTGCCGAGCCCGGCTGAAATCGCGCTGAATCGTCTGGAAGTGCTGGCGCATGTGGGTGAGCCGGCGGCGCAGTCGGTCAATCTGCTGTTGCCGCGCGGCTAACTTTTCCAGTTCGGCCAGTCGTTCAATGGCCGTACGGACCGATCCGACGACCTCTTCGGCGGCTCCGTAAACGAAACCGTTGAACAAGGTCACCGGCTCGCCGACTTCGTCGCTCGGCTGCTTCTCGCGTCCCGTCTCTTCAAGGCCTTCCTCACGCCGCGGTGACACCGCCTCATCGATCGCCAAAGCCTCTGCTGCGCGTTGCGTCTGGCGAAGCTGCAAGTCCAACTGAAACTGTTCGTCGCGGAGCTGCTGAATGACTTTCTCGATTCCTCCGGAGAAATGTCTTCGCAGAGCCCAGCCCACACTGACGCACGTCAGACCTGCCAGCGCGTACGCGAATCCGATCGCTCCGCTCGACCAGGATCCGGCCCACAGCCCGGCCGCTCCCAGCGCCAGCCCGGCGACTCCCAACACACCGAAAACCGCCGTTACCCAGCGAGGCAATCGAAGCTGTTGCTCGAACTGCCCCAACTGTTGTTCGACACTGACAAACCGGTGACGGAGTTGGTCTTCGTGGAGTTTCAGCCGAGCCAGCTCGTAAACGCTGGCCAACTGTTTCCGAGCTCGTTCCATCGCCTCATCCAATGGGACCGCGTTCAGCCTTTGCAGTTCGGCGTCGCGCTTGCGCTCCCATCGGTGAACCAATCGAACCAGCCGCTCGTAGCGCCGACGAAACAATGATCGCCGAACTCCTGCCCGCTGATACCGCCACGCTGCGTCGACCAGTCGAAACGCCGCTTCCGGAGAAACATCGATCGCGGTCACCCGGTCGGCTGACCAACCTTCCCCCAACTCCGCGACCGCCTGGTCGAGCTCGCGCCGAGCCGTCTCCGCCTTGTTCTGCCAATCGGCCAGTCGGTGCTGCAACCCGGCCAACTCATCTCGTTGGTCCAGAAGCGCCTGCAACCGGGGCCGCTGACGGAGCAAACCCGCCTCGCGCCGCCGCGACTTGCCTTCCTCCCGCAGCCGCCCGATTTGCTCGCGCACGGCCTGCCATTGCTCGCGCACAGCTTTCAACTCCGCGTCGATGGTATCCAGTCGAGCCAAACCGTTCGGCGGGAACTCAGTGACGACCGTCAGCTCGCTCAGCTCTTTCTCGTAGGCCTGCAGTCGGCGCCACGGGCCCCACACCCGCTGCAAAAACTCGTGTCCGCGCAGTTGCGACTGCATGCCGTCTTGCCGCTGACGTAGGTCGGCGATTTGCGCTTCCAGCCGCCGACGTTCCTGCCAAAGCTGCTGGTAGCGATCGAACTGAAGGTCTCGTTCGATCAGCTCACGGCCAAGCTGCTCGTCCTGTTGCAAAAGCTGTCGCAGCCGTCCCGGCTGTTCCGGTCCGCCGGTCAAAGCGGAACGGTCGCGCTGCGCCAGACTCAGAATTTGCAACAATCGCTCGCCGTCTGGACCGAGCGATGCCGAATAAAGCCGCGCGGCAAGCTCGTCGTCTCCAAGCGTGGCCAACTCCTGCAACTCGCTCAGACCGATCGAAAACACGCGGCCGAAAAACCGAGCATTGACATCGCGCAGCACACACCGCCGAAACTCGTCTTCCGATGTCGGATCGCCGGCCCGTTCCAGCACGACCACTTCGCCCCCTTGACCGTCGGCCGCTCGATGGACTCGCCACAGCTCGCCCTCGCATTCCAGTTCCAGCCGACCGGCCTGTCGAGACGGTGCCGCCGACCAGCCTTCTCCGGGGAGAAACTCGGTTGGCCCCATCGCTTCAGCGGACAACCCGAACAGCATCTGTTCGAGGAACCGTTTCAAGGTCGTTTTGCCCGCCTCGTTCGGTCCGTAAAGCACCGCCAGCCCTTCGGGCGGAAACGACAGCTCCAACTGCTTCCAGAGGCCGAATTCCTCGACCGCGATCCTCGTGATCCTCATGATTCTCCCCATCGCTTCCTTTCGGCGCCTCCACGCCGTCGTCGTGCTGGTTTATCCCCGCACCGTCACGGCGGCCGCAGCCCCCACCGCGATCTGACGCCGCCATCGTCCGGAAGTTGTGTCAGAGCGGCCCGCCGAGCCACACCATCCCCGTTTCGAAGGCTTCTTCCGTGAGTCGATTCGCATCTATTGCCGCGGCCGGTTCTGCCAGACGCTCCGCCAGCTCGGGAGCAATCCGAGTCGCGCGATGGCGAACCAGCCGCATCATTTCCTCCGGCTCCGCCGCCAACCGGCCAAGCTTCTGAAGAAAGTCGGCCGCTATCGTATCGTCCCCCGCCAAGACGTTCGCCGCTTCGGTCAGTCCGGCCGCCAGCCGGTCGATGCTCACGCGATGGACATAAAGCCGGCTCTCGGAACCATCGGTCGCTTCATGTAGCCGCTCGATCAGACGCGACCGGGCTGAGCTGGTTCCAACCGCGCGCAACAATCCGGCAAGTTCTTCCGCGCACTCCGGCCGCTCCGGGCCTTCGAGCAAAATGAGCCTCCAATCGACGATGCAAACCAACTCGTCCGGCTCCAGCGCAAGCGACTCCACCGCAGCTCGCATCCGATCAATCAGCCACCCTTCCCAGCCCGCTTGTCCCGCATTCTGCTGGTGACTTCCTTCGGCTTCTGTTGTGACCCCAACGGACCGACTTGCGTCTTCTTCCGATCGTCCTGTCCCATCAAACGGCAACTCCAACCGCTCCCAACGCACGACGCCCGTCGGGATAAACGTCGTTGAGATGGTTCCGTCTTGATGGACCCGCACCAACGTCGCTCCTCCAGGTCCCCGTTCGCCAGCGCCAATCGGCTGAGTGGTTCCCGAAGCATGCACCAGAGCGTTTTCGGCAGGCAACGTCATCCGCTGCGTCGGTTCGCCCACGGCCAGATACCGGACGGGCCACTGAGCCGCCCACCGTTGCAGCGGTTCGTCACCGTTTGCTCGGGAATTGCCGTCAGCCCGGCGTGCGTCTCGGCACGACTCGTCGTCCGCTCGATTGCCACGCGAGCGTGTGAAGACCTGTTCCGATGGCAAACGCAAGGCGACACCGATCGGGAACGCCGCCGACTCATCAGCTCCCGAAGGCGAACTCGGCGACGGACGAAACGTCACCGTCACGGAATCATCGTTTTTCGCAGGCGATTCTGCCAGCACTCGCACTGTGGCCAACGGCGTACCGTCACGGCTGACCGTCACCGGATCCGGGTCACTCGGGTCAAGCAGCACGACGTTGTCCGGTAATCCCGGCACAGATCGCCAAACCTCCCACGGGTCCAGCCGCCCCGGAACGATCAACGCCGGAATGTCTCGCTCGGCCAACTCCTCGAGCCCGCACCGAAGACGACCGATCGCTCGCAAGCTGCGGCCAGCCGCGGCCAGCGTGTTGCCCGTCAAAAGCAGGAAGTCGACGCCTTGTTCGCCGCAGGCTGCAATCAGCCGGTCGAAAGCCGTCAAAGTCGCATCGCGGAGTTGCAGAAAGGCGTCGTCCGGCGCGCCTTTCACGCCTTCCAGCGGATGATCCAGACGCAAATTGGCCGCATGAAGAAACCGAAAGGGGGACACCGGCATCAGCGGGACTCCTTTCCGAAAGCCGACATGACCGAGGTCGAACCGCGACAGCGTCCCTTTGACCCGCAACGGGGCGCAACATGACCGAAGTGTAGCCTGCGACGGAGGTTGTGAAAAGATCGATTCGACACTCTCGGCCACGGCGGGTGCATGTCAGCTTTTGCGCGCAGGCAGAAGTGCTGCAAAACGTCAATAGGAGAAATTGATGATTTTGTGATAAACTGCGTCGAGT
>JAADHY010000686.1 GCA_013151585.1 Planctomycetota bacterium | reverse complement strand
ACGCCTGGTGGGCGGTGGGGCGATCGTTCGCGCCGAAAACCGCGAGATGATCCGATTGCTCGAGCCGCCCTTGGAACTGGTGCAGGAACCGGACTGGGAACCGGGAGCCGCGGCCATTTTGGTCGACTGCGGCCCGGAAGCGTCCCATCATTTGCTGAACGGCCGAGACGTTCAGCCTGTGGCCGTAATCGATCACCATCTGGGGGGACGGCGGCTGAACCTCCCTTTCGCTGACCTTCGTCCGAAAACCGCGGCCTCGGCGACTATCGCCGCGAGCTATCTGAAAGAGCAAGCCTTAATCCCCGGCGAACGGCTGGCGACGGCTCTCGTCTATGGGATCCGGACCGAGACGAGCGGCAGCGAAACGCACTATTCGCGTCTGGACCGCTCGATGCTCGCGTGGCTTTCGCGTTACGCCAATCCGAGCTGGTTGGCAGAGATCGAGAATGCTCCGCTGTCGCGCGAGTACTACAACGATCTGGTTCTGGCTCTCCAGAACACTTTCCTCTACGACGACGCGGCTTTGTGCGTGCTACCGCGTGCGGAGGGCCCTGAGACGGTGGGCGAGGTCGCCGACTTACTGATCCGCGGAGAAGGGATCCATCGCGTCCTGTGCGCCGCGGCGTACAACGGCGATATTTTGGTCTCCGTACGAACGGAAGAAGAAAGCGACAGTGCGGCCGAACTGGTCCGCCGAACGTTGAAAGGTCTGGGCCACGGCGGTGGCCACGCCCATCGCGCCGGAGGCAAGATTCCCGGCGCGGCCGCGGAGAAGATTTCCGAAGCCATAAGACGAACTTCGCGATCGCTGGCTCGCGGCTTTCCAGGTCGACCGGCAGCGAGGAACTCGACTGGTCGCCCGCCGTGAGATTCTGGAGAATCTGTGACCGCACGGAGCGACGCAGACGGCCGCGCAGCGGATCGGTTGTCGCTCGGCCAATGCCCGCCCCGTTCACTCTTCCCCAGCCCGGAACGGCCGGTGGACGACGTCCAGCCGCCGCGGCTTTTCGATCTCTGTCACAATGCGTCCGTCTCGGAAGATCGTCACCGTCCCCGTCGATTCGCTCACCGTAACGGCGAACGCATTCGTCACGGCTGTGATCCCGGCCGCTGCGTGATGCCGCGCTCCCAGCCCTTGCGGCAACTCGAACTCGTCCTGGCTGGCCACCTTCAAGAACGTGCCGCACGTTTCGATCACACCATCTCCGCGAATCAGGAACGCACCATCAATCGTCGATAGCTCTTTGACGGTTTCTTCCAGCGCGGGGTCCAACACGTTGCGTTCCTCCTCCGGATAGCCTCGGAACGGGTTCAAGATAAGCTGCCGCGACATGGACAAAACCCGCTCCGTATCGCCGATCACGAACAAAGCCCCCACCGGCTTGCCTTCGCGGCCCTCGTAGCCCAGCTCAATGGCAATGTTGACGACCCGCTCGATCACTTCCGGACGCACAGCCGAAGCTTCCGCTTCAGTCTTTTCGGATGTGGAATACATTTCGAACTCACGGCCCACCTGAGTGATGAACAGCGAGTCGAGCCCCCCGCTGTTGGGCAAGCCGCTCAAGCACACCACCACGTCGCCGCGTCGGACGATGCCCCGCGACAAAGCGAGGAAAACGGCGATCTTCACCTGACCGGTTCGTGTCAAAGGCACGTTTGGCACACGCAGGAACCGTGTTCCTCGTTCCTCTTGCGATTCCTGTTCTTCGGCGGTCTTCGAGATGTAATACACTTTCTCTTCCAGTCCGGGCGGCGTCGGCAGCAATTGGCCGCCCAAGACGTCGGCGTACACGAAAATAGCCGCCGCACCGCAGGATTCCGCAATCGCTCCGGCGTGAGCGATCAGCGCATGCGAAATCTGATCGGCAATACCCGTGTCGCGATCCCGAGTTTGCTCGGTCATTGTTGCCTCCATTCTGTCATCATAAGCCATCTGAAAGGCTGTCTTTCGATTAGCATTCCACGCCCCAGCGGGACGGGAACGGTTTGTGCTGAGCCGCGCCGACCGACGCGAGTGCTCCGCCCGGGGCGTCCGGAAGCGAGCTTTCCCAATCGGGCGGCATTCGGCCCTTCCAACCTGCCGGCTGCCTCTCAGTTCCTACGAACCAGCGTGAGTATCGTAGTACTCGTCAAGTGGAATTGGCAGCGATAAGGGTCGTCAGAGAATAAGGTGCTCATTTTGGAGGATGGACATTGCTGTCCGTCGCCTTTTCGACGGGCCGGAAAGCCCATTCTATATCCCGAGCCGCACAACTTATTTTCTGCACGGTTCCTAACGGCTCCGGCAAGGTTCCGTACAGACCGTTCAGCTCTCTCACGTGGCCAAGCGAGTTAAAATGAGCTCAGCCAGGCTCAGCATCAGGAAAAAGCCGCACATGTCGGTGACCGTCGTGAGGATCGGGCCAGAGGCGAGCGCTGGGTCTTGTTTGAACATGCGCAGGATGAGTGGGATTGCTCCGCCCAGGCAAACAGCGATGATCGTATTCAGTGCCAAGGCCACTCCGACGACTCCACCCAGCCACGGGTTACCTTTCCAGAAGAACGCGATGGTCCCCAACAATAGGCCCAAACCAATCCCGTTGATGACTCCCACGGCAGACTCCTTGGCGATCACCCACAAGATCTCTGTCGGCCGCAAAAGGCCTAAAGCCAGCTCCCGCATGCTGACGGCCACGGCTTGGCTGCCCGAACAGCCGCTCATGTCCGAAATGATCGGCAGGAAGACGGCCAACGTGATCGCGGCCTGGAGCGTTTCTTGATAGACCGAGATGACGCTGGCGGCGATCAGGTTCAGCACAATGTTAATGCTCAGCCACGAAAGCCGTCGCACGCTCCGCCGCCAAAGCGGCATGGTGCGCAACTCTTCGCCGCCGAGAATGCCGGTCAGCTTCAGCATGACGCGGCCGGTCCGCTCCTCGGCGGCCTGCTCGACGTCCTGTCGCCGAACGACGCCGACTAGAGTGCCCGCTTCGTCCACGACCGGTACTCCGAACAGTTGATTGTGGTCAAAGAACCGTTCCAATTCGGACAAAGGAGCATCCACCGGGACGGAGTGGGGATCGCGAATGGCGATCGCTCCAATCGGCTGGTCCGGCCGGGCCAGCAGGAGGTCGCGGAGCCGCAAGACCCCCTTCAATCGACCGGCCGTATCGACAACATAGGCGTACTGGACGTCGTATTTCTGGTACCGTTCGACGTTCGCCCGCAGGTCCTCCAGTACGTCGTCGACGGTGTAGTCTTCTGGATACGACAGGTACTCGCTGATCATCAAGCCGCCGGCCGATTCGGCGGGATACTGAGCCAGACGGCGGGCATCCGCAGCTTCGGCCGGGTCCATGGCCGAAAGGATGCCTTCGGCGTCGGCCGTGTCGAGTCGGTTGAGCAGGTCGGCCTGCTCGTCGCTGGCCACTTCGTTTAAAATGGCGGCGGCGTCTTTGCGGTCCAGACGTTCGAGCAGTTCGGCTGCGTGAGCCTCCGGCAACTCCTCCAATAGCTCGGCCGCTCGCGTCGCTGGCAGCAGATTCAAAAGTTGTAACTGCTCGGACTCACGAAGTCGGGCGACGCTACGAGCGGAATCTTCCTCCGGAATCCGATCGATCCATTCCGCCACCTCGGCTGCATCGCCCGACGCAATGGCATCCGTGAGTTCCCTCAACGGTTCTTGGCTCACAGCTTTCTCCCTTGTCATCGGCCATCTCCGATTCTATCCATGCCTGCCTGTTCCTTTCGGCCGACGTATCGCCGTACTGAAACTGCGCGGCCGAACGACACTGCTCGCCTATTTGCTGAAATGGTAAATCATCGAGACCATCGAAATCCGAAAAGGAAGGAACAGAATTGCTTGAACGCCCCCCTCGCACTTGCGGCACAGCCACCCTTTCCTGGAGGAAGGAGAGCGGTTTTAGCCCGCTGGCCCGCCGACACTTAGGCCATACCTTTCTGCGAAAAAGTTACCCGGCGAGGCCGCTTCCGTGTTCCCCCCTCAGGGTGAGCTTGCGGAGATTCACAATTTAAGCATTGGCCCCGAAGCGTAAACGCTGTTTTCGTTTTTCGGGCACCAGAAGGACGTGCTCCGTTGCGTCTCCCGAACCGGCACTCGTCAGCCGCCACGACGGAGCAAGCCTTTTCGGTGGAAAAAGCTAGGCTCCCGCTGGGCCGCGATCGGTTGGTCGCGACACAGGGCCGACGGAAAACTCCGCCATGTCCCAACCACACCTGCTGCCGGCCGAAGTTAATCTGACGCTCCGAGTACGGCCCCGCAAGCATGGCTGGCTGACTGGTAACAGCTCGTAGGCCATCCAAAACGCCAAGTCTGGGACCACTCGCTGGGCAGGGCCCGAAACCGTCCCGGCAGCGTCGTTCAGCGACGAACGCGGCGCTACGATCCACCCGCTGGGACGGCCATCAGAGCGTGCCGGAACCGAGGCCTCAGCGACCGAGTCAGTCTATCGGAATCCTCATAGAATCCCAACCGGGCGACCGCTGCCCTCCCACTCTCTGGCCGCCGACGGATGCCGGACGAATGCTGAAATGTCGGCTCGCGCAGCAGCGCAACCCAGGGTTGCCGCTTTGCGGCGATCCGGCGGCAGTGTGGCCGGGAGGCGGTCTCTGGATATTCGGAGGATTTGTTGTCATAATGAGCGAGCGGTCAGCGGAGACCGGCGTTGTTTCGAGCTGACAGAGATGGACCGCAAACGCAGCAGAGTTCGCTTTTCGACAAGTTCGCACGCTGCTGGCTTGGTGCGAGCCTGTTGGCGGGGGCGACGTTCAAAGTTTGTTTGCGGAATGTCCTGGCGGTGGAACAGATTCGTTCCGGGTGGGGCGTACTACTCTTCCAACGATCACGTCGATCCGCGTAACGAGCTTCGTTACGGGCTTGGGTGGGCGGCATGGGAGTCGTTCGAGGCCGGGCAATGGCGAGAGCTTGGCCCGCTTGCACGTCCCTTTTGCATGTCTTGCATGTTGCCCGAAGCGATCGAAACGACTGTGGCCGACGACTCTTGCAGCAAGCTTGACAACGTCGGCGCAGCGGCCTGTTTTTGCTGACGGGGCAGCTCGTTTTCCACACCGGCAACCTGGCGGAACTGTGCCAGAAACACGTCAAAGAGATCTCGGTATCGCGTCCCAGCGAGCCGCCTGACCATGTTTGAGCGAACTGGAACGGGCCGGATATCTACTTGGAAATACGCCTTACCCGGCGGTGTCAGACGGCACGCGACCTGCCCTCGCTCGTGAAAACGATGTGTGTGCAGGCGAAGGCGTGGACCGTCAGTGATGCGGAGGCACTTGGCCGTCCGAACTCGAACGGCGGATCGCCGAGGTCGACGCGGATAAAACAACCGAAAGCTGAACGGGGGATCGCGCGATGCCGGCTGCGGACCACTGGCATGGATACGCAGCGAAACGCCGGCTGCTCCGAAGCCCCCGGTGCGAAAAAGAACTGAAGATTCTCAGATGGGGAGATGCGAATGCAGACCATGCACTTTTTCATTATGCTCCTCACCCTTAGCGCCGCCCTATTCGCTGGCGGCTGCAGCGAGCCGCCGCCCGAGCCGAAACCGCCGGGGCGGCCGGTCAAGATCCACGTGATCGGTTCGCTGCAGCCGGAGGCGACGGTGGAGTATCCCGGAACGATCCGGGCACACCAGACGGCCGAAATGGGGTTCGAAGTGGCCGGGCGGGTCATCGCCTTCCTGGTCCAGGAAGGCGATCGCGTGGAAAAGGACGCAGTCCTGGCCCGTCTCGATCCGCGGGACTATCAGGCGGAGTTGAAAGTCGCCCAAGCGAACCTCGAAAAAGCCCGCGCTGACCTGAAGCGTAGCGAAAATATCTTCAAAGAAGACCCCGGCGCGATCTCCGCTGACGAGATCGAACGCGACCGTCGGGCGCTGAAAGTGGCCCAGGCCCGTCTGGAAATCGCCCAAAAGGCGGTCAGCGACACGGAGCTGCGAGCGCCCTTTGCCGGCGTTGTGGCGCGCAAGTTGGTCGACGACTTCGCCAACGTCGTGGCCAAGCAGCCGGTGCTGATTCTGCAGGACCTCTCCTCGCTGGAAATCGAAGTCGCGGTGCCGGAACGAGATTTCGTGCGAGGGAAAGCTGATAGCGAAACCAAAGAACAAGTCACCAAACGGTTGAATCCCCAAGTCATTGTCAGCGCCTTGCCCGACCGCACGTTCCCAGCGGTTATCAAGGAATACGCCATGACCGCCGACCCGATCACACGCACTTTCGCCGTCAAGCTGACGTTCGAGAACCCCAAGGATGTGAACATTCTCCCGGGGATGACCGCGCGTGTGCGCGTTGTAGTCGACCCGGAAAGCGCCTGGTCGGTGCCTGCTTGGGCCGTCCAGGCGGACGAAAATAAGCAGCCCTACGTTTGGAAAGTTGACCCGAAGACCATGAAGGTCGCGAAGTGCCCGGTGGAACTGGGCCCCCTGGCTAAAAACCGCGTGTTGTTGAAAAAAGGCGTGAAAAAGGGCGACATGATAGCCATCTCCGGTGTCGCCCTGCTGCGCGAAGGCATGCAGGTCCGCAAGTACGAACCTTGAAATGGCGGCGAGCTTCCCGTTCGCCGGCTATGACCCCAGTCACCCATTCAAAGACAGCACGGACGAATCATCGGATAGAAGTTTAACGGTGGGAGTCGCTTTTTCATGAATCTCGCTGAGCTGGCTATACGCAACAAGACGACCACACTCGTTCTGACCACCGTGTTTTTCATCGGGGGGATCATTTCCTTTAACAACCTCTCCCGACTGGAGGACCCCGAATTCACGATCAAGGAAGCGCTGGTCATCACGCCTTACCCCGGCGCCACTGCGGAGGAGGTGGAGACGGAGGTCTCTGACAAGATCGAAAAAGCAGTCCAACAGCTCGGCCAGGTCAAGGAGGTGGAGTCCAAGTCGGACCGGGGCTTGTCCACCGTCACCGTGCGCATCAAGGACAAGTACGACGAGAGCGCTCTGCCGCAGGTTTGGGACGAACTGCGGCGCAAAGTCGGGGACATTCAAGACCAACTGCCGCCTGGTGCCGGCCCGTCAGTCGTCAACGACGATTATGGAGACGTGTGGGGGATTTTCGTCGCCATTTATGGGGATGAATACACGTACGCCGAGCTGAAAGAAGTTGCCAAGCTGCTGCGCCGCGAACTGTTGCTGGTCAAAGATGTGGCGAAAATTGAATTTTGGGGCGAGCGCCGCGAAGCGATTTACGTCGTGCCGAACCGCGATCGCATGTCGCAATTGGGAATCCACCCCGCCCAGATCGTCACTAAGCTGCAGGAGAAGAATCTGGTCGCGGATGCCGGGCGCGTCCGAGTTGGGCCGGAATTCATTGCGATTGCGCCCACCGGTTCGTTCGCCTCGGTCAAGGATGTCGAAGACCTGCTGATCCGCGGCGGCGAGTCCGGCCAGCAGATTTACCTGCGCGATGTGGCCGACGTGCGCCGCGGCTACGTGGAACCGCCTCAGACCGTGCTCCAATACGACGGTCATCCGGCCATCGGCTTGGGCATCTCGACCGTTAAAGGTGGAAACGTGGTGGTGATGGGCGAGGCCATCGAAGCTCGCATGAAAGAGCTGATGGAACGCATCCCGCTCGGTGTTGACATCGGCATTATTTCGCTGCAATCCGAAGCGGTGACCACCGCCGTAAACGGCTTTCTCGTCAACCTGATCGAAGCCGTCCTCATCGTAATCGTCGTGCTGCTGGTGTTCATGGGGTTGCGCAGTGCGTTGATCATCGGCGCTGTCCTGGCGCTGACGATCCTGTCCACCTTCGTGTTCATGGGGCCTTGGGGGGTGGCGTTGGAGCGGATTTCGCTTGGCGCCTTAGTCATCGCGCTCGGCATGCTTGTCGATAATGCGATCGTAGTCGTCGACGGAGTGCTGGTGCGAATCAAACAGGGCCGGGACGCGGCCGAGGCGGCTAAGGACGTCGTCGGCCAGCAATCGCTGCCTCTGCTGGGCGCTACAGCCGTGGCGATTATGGCCTTTGGGGCCATCGGCCTGTCACCAGATTCGACCGGCGAATTCTGCCGGTCCCTGTTCCAAGTCGTTTTCCTTTCGCTTGGCCTGAGCTGGTTGACCGGCGTGACGGTGACCCCGTTGCTGTGCGTCATGTTTTTAAAGCCGGGAAAGAAGAAATCCGACCCCGAGCAGGTCCACGATCCTTACGGGGGTTTCGTTTTCCGCATGTATCGCAAGCTGCTGCTGATGGCCATCCGCTTTCGTTGGGTCACCGTGATGGTCGTGCTGGGCATCTTTGGGGTCTCGTTATGGGGCTTTCAATTCGTCGACCGAAGTTTCTTCCCTAGTTCCACGCGGCCGCAGTTCATGGTCGATGTCTGGCTGCCGCAGGGAACTCATATCGACCAGACGGTGGGCACGGCGGAACAGATTCAGGAGTATCTGGCAAACCTGGACGGCGCAAAACACGTCACAACGTTGGTCGGCGCCGGTGGGCTGCGTTTCCTGGTGACGTACGCGCCGGAAAAGGTCAACAGCGCGTACGTCCAATTCCTGATCGACGTGGAAGATTACCGTGTGATCGACGAGTTGGTCGCGCGGGTCGAACGTGAACTGCCGCAGAAATTCCCCGACACTGAAGTGTACGGCAGGAAGTTCCTTCTCGGGCCGGGCTCCGGCGGCAAGATCCAGGCCCGCTTCAGCGGCCCCGATCCAAACGTGCTGCGACGGCTGGCCGAACAAACGATTGACATCTTGTATAAAGACGGCGGCGCCAAAGCGATCCGCACCGACTGGCGCCAGCGGGTAAAGGTGATGCGTCCGGTTCTGGCCGAAGAGGAGGCCAACAATGCAGGCGTCACCGCGCAGGACGTCGCCCTGGCGATCAAATCCAGCTTCCAGGGAGCGGCCGTTGGCGTGTATCGTGAAGGCGACGAACTGTTGCCCATCTATTTCCGCGCTCCGGAAGAAGAACGCACCGATGTCGCCTCGGTGAACAACCTCCAAATCTGGAGCCCGGCCGCCCAGCAGATGATCCCGCTCCGGCAGGTCGTCCAGCGGTTCGAAACGTCGTTCGAAGATGAAATCATCCAGCGGCTGAACCGCAAGACCACGATCACGGTTCACGCGGACCCCGCCTTTGGCACCGCTCCGGCGCTGTTGGAGCGTATCCGCCCGAAGGTCGAGGCGCTGGAAATGGGGCCCGACTATGAACTCGAGTGGTGGGGCGAGTACCGCGACTCGCGGAAAGCCCAGCAGGGCATCGGCGCCAGCATGCCTTTCTTCCTGCTAGCCATGGTGCTGATCGTCATCGCGTTGTTTAACTCGCTGCGCCTTCCCCTGGTGATTTGGCTTACCGTGCCGCTGGCCGTGATCGGGGTCACCGCCGGTCTGCTCTTGACCCGGCAGCCATTTGGATTCATGGCGTTGCTGGGCTTTATGAGCCTGTCAGGCATGTTGATCAAGAACGCGATCGTACTTGTCGACGAGATTCAAGTTCAGCAGCGCAATGGCGTGCCGCCGTTCAAAGCGGTGGTCGATTCGGGACTGAGCCGCCTGCGCCCCGTCGCCATGGCCGCGTTGACTACCGCGCTGGGCATGATTCCGCTGGTGGTCGATGCCTTCTTCGTCGCCATGGCCGTGACGATCATCGCCGGTCTGGTAGTCGCCACTGTTTTGACCATGGTTGTGCTGCCGGTGCTGTACTCGGTGTTCTTCCGAGTGAAGTATGCCCCGGGCCAATTGGCGGAGTAGGTTTCGGAGACAAGACAATGGCGCCGGGTTCGATCGCGCGACTGCTTCGGAAGGGCCTCGCGGCATGGCTCGCGGCCGCAGCGATCCTGGCGACAACGGCGCCCGGCGTCTGGGCCGCCGGACCTGCCGGCGCGACGAACGCCGAATTCCCGCGAAAGCTTGACAGCTACGGCGATGCGGAGCTCAGCGGCGTGCCTCAGATTCTGCTGCACCGCATCGCCGAGGAACCGTTCAACCTGGTCGCGTCCCTGATATTCCTCGCCGCCATTGTCCACACGTTCTTGGCGACGAAGTTCACCAGCATCTCCCACAGGCGACTGGCGGCTCACCGCAGCAGAATCGAGCGCGGGCAAGCCGCTCAGGACTCGATCGATCCGGTCGCCGAGCTGTTCCATTTTCTGGGAGAGGTCGAGGTCGTTTTCGGCCTCTGGGCCGTCGTCTTGATGGGGGCGATCACAGCGTTCTATGACTGGAACACGGCGGTCCAATATGTGAGCCACGACGTGAATTTCACCGAAGCGGCCTTCGTGGTGGTGATTATGACGCTTGCAGCCACTCGGCCGATTCTGAAGCTGGTGGAATCCATGATGCTGGCGATCGCCCGCCTGCTCGGCGGGTCGCTGGCCGCGCTTTGGCTGACCATCCTCACGGTGGGGCCGATCCTCGGCTCATTCATCACGGAACCGGCGGCCATGACCATCGCGGCGCTGCTGCTTTCCAGAAAATTCTACGAACTTGGGCCGAGCCGATCGTTCAAGTACGCCACTCTGGGTTTGCTGTTCGTGAACGTGTCGGTCGGCGGCACGCTCACTCACTTCGCTGCTCCACCCGTGCTGATGGTCGCCGGGCCTTGGGGCTGGGGCACCGGCCACATGCTCACCCATTTCGGCTGGAAGGCGATCGTGGGCATCGTCATCGCCAACGCGCTGTATGCGCTGGTCTTCCGCAAGGAGTTTGCGCGGCTTCAGCACACCTTCGCCCTCGGGAATCTAAAGGATGAGATCAAACGGCGCTTCGTGACTCGGCCGCGAATCGAAAAGGAATTCGAGCGAATCGTGGTGGAGGTCGAGGCCGAGCACGGACATTTGAAGGCTCTCGACGAACGGACTGAAGTGATGCTCGTCGAGGTGCGTCGCCGTCTGGAACAAGAGACGCTGCCAGCCCTGAAAACCCAGGGGGTCGATCCGGACCTTATTCGCGAGGCGTTGGACAAGCGATTCGAAGAAGTGCGGTTGGCGAAGATGCGCCGCTACCTGCCTGGCCTCTTACCGGAAGACAAGCGTCCCAAGTTTCACGACCCCGATCGGGACGCGCGCGAGGATCCCGTGCCATGGTGGGTGACGCTCACGCACGTGATGTTCATGGTTTGGACCATCCTCAACGCTCACCATCCGCCCCTGTTTATTCTCGGCATGCTGTTTTTCTTGGGGTTTGCCCAGATCACCACGGCCTACCAAAACGCGATCGATCTGAAGCCGCCGATGCTCGTTGGTTTTTTCCTGGCAGGGTTGGTGATCCACGGAGGGGTGCAGGGTTGGTGGATCGCTCCAGTGCTCAGCCAGTTAGGTGAGGTGCCCTTGATGTTTGGCACGACGGTACTGACGGCTTTTAACGACAACGCCGCCATAACGTACCTGAGCACGCTCGTGCCCGGCTTTACCGACTCGCTCAAGTATGCGGTGGTGGCTGGGGCGGTGACCGGTGGAGGGCTGACGATCATCGCCAACGCGCCGAATCCCGCCGGCCAGTCCCTTTTGAAGCATCATTTCGATGGAGTAGTGTCCCCTGCGGGCCTGCTCAAAGCGGCCCTGCTCCCCACAGTCGTCCTTTGGCTCTGTTTCTTGCTTTTGTGAGTCATTTCCCGTCCCACGGGGTACCGCAGGGGATCCGGAAAGGGGGCGGACATTTCGGCTGGTAGCATTCCCCCGTTCCGCAATACCGGGGCAGACAAATATGCGGCGGGCATTTCGGCCGATAGCATCCGTAATAGCCGCAGTACTCTGGCGGGCAGATCGTCGGGGGACATTTGGGGCGATAATTGTCTGGACACCAGGCTGGGCAGACGGCCGGGTGGCATCGGAAAGCAAGCTGCGTCAGCCCACGGTGGCTCACGGTTCGGGCTGCATGCACGACGTGGTGCGCCAGCCGCATCAGCTTCGGCCGTGATGCCGTTGCCTCGGGCCGTTCCGTTTGGCCGCTCGCGTCCTGATGGAACAAGCCGAAAACGGCCAAGGTGCAAGCGATACGCGCGGCAGTCTGGATGATGGCCGCCATGGGACTCTCCTCGCCTGGAAGCCTGGTGAGGTGGCTCGGTCAATCTCGCTTACGGAGCCTCCGGCTCCGGTGGGACCAGTTCGTTCGAGTTCTCATTGACCGCCGGGGCGGGGGCCAACTCCGTCGGCATCTCCGGGCCAGCAAACCGGGCTTGCCATCCGCCGCCGAGGGCTTTGTAGACGGCGATGGCGCTGGCGTCCACCGCGCCGCGAGACGCCGCCAGTTCGTCTTGCCGCGCGGCCAGGAGTTGTTGCATGTAGACCACCGGTTGGAAGTTGATCTTGCCTTGCCGGTATTGGGTCGTCGCAAGTTCCACGGCGCGCGCCGCGGCTTTGGCCGATTCCTCGAGGTTCTGGACGCGTTGCTTTTCTTTCAAGTAGGACACAATGGCGTCTTCGACCTCACGGGCCGCCGTCAGCACGGTGTTTTGGTAATCGACAACCAACTTGTAGAACTGAGCCTCGTTCGCTCGAACGTTGTTGACGATCCGCCCGTAGTTAAGGATATTCCAGCGGAAGCCGGGCCCGATCGCGCCGATGAACGACCGGCTATCAAACAAGCTGGAGAGATTCTCGGATTCGAGTCCGATGTAGCCGGTGATAGCGATGCGGGGATAGAGGTCGGATTCGGCGATGCCGATCGCCGCACACTGAGCTGCCGCCAGCCGTTCGGCGCGGCGAACGTCGGGCCGCCGACGCAGAAGTTCGGCGGGAATCCCCACGAAAATTCGGTCTGGCGGGGCGGGGATCGGCGCTTCGCCCAGCTCCTCGGTCAGGTCGCGCGGCGGCTCGCCCATCAGAACGCAAAGGGCATTGGCCGTCTGCCGGAGCCCGCTTTCCAATTGCGGAATCAGCGCCTCCGTCGCCGCCAAGTTTTCTTTGGCTTGAGCAACGTCCAGTTCGGTCACGCGCCCGTTACGGAACTGCACGTTCACGATCTCGAGCGTGCGTTTTTGCAGCTCGACATTCTCCTTCGCCCACTGGAGACGCTGCTGGAAGGTACGGTACTGAATGTAGGCCGTGGCAACCTCCGCCTGCAAGATGACGAGCACGCTGTCGTAGTTTTCAATTTCCGCGTTCAGGATCGCTTCCTGGGACTCAATGGCGCGGCGGAAACGGCCCCAAAAGTCGAGCTCCCAAGAAGCGTTGAAGCCAGCGTCCCAGTTGTCAAAGTCGTTGGCCGGGAAGACGTTCGCGACCGTTGTCGAGCCGTTGATGCGGGTAAAGTCGCCGAAGGCTTGCTGGGTCTGCGGGAACAGGTTGCCCCGAGCGACGGCCAACCGGGCCCGCGCCTCCAGGATGCGCATGCCGGCGCTTTGCAGCGTCAGGTTCTGGCGTGACGCCTTCTGGATCAATCGGTCCAGGACCGGATCACCGAATACGCTCCACCAGTTACTATAGTCAGACGATTCGCTCACGATTTCGGGGCTTTCGAAATCGATCCACTCGTCGGCCACCGGCGCGGGTGGCTGCTGGTAGTCCGGCCCAACTTTGAAACATTGCCGAGCCCACTGACCGAGACTGGTGCAGCCGGAGGTGAATGCGAGCCCCGCACCTGCCAGCAGAACGAGCGCCAACGTGGGGCGTGCCAAGCGAGCCCGCCCAGTTGGCATGCGCAGCCGCCCAACTGCGCGAAAGAAAGTACACATAAGGTCCTCCCTGACGTGACTTCTGGCCGCGGCCGAGACTTCCATGCCGCGCGGCTCGGAGCAGCCTCTTGCTCTCGGAGCCCAAGAGCCGACACGGACGCGGGCAAGGCCAACCCCAGCGTAAGCAGACGCGGCTACCAGGTGGGCGGCCCTGCCCACGGACTCACCCGCACTAGCCCGGCGGGTCAGCGACGCAACCGAGATCGTAGAGAAGGCCGACACCCTCCCTTACTGACGCCGCGGGCAATGTGTTTTGCCGACCGGGCGGCCGCATTGTGATCAACGCTCACGCGGACATCGCCGTGTGAGCGACTCGCCCCAACTGCGACAAAGGCCCCCAGCCTCCGGACAGCCCCACGCCGGCCAACCCATATGACCGCTAGTATTTACTTAGTCGGCACCAAGCAAATTACCACTACATCCGATTTTTTGGGCATCAGGCGAGTTTTCAGAAATTCCGGTTTTTCCGGTTATTCCGATTACGCGGGCTAGTGCTGCGTCATTTGGGACGAAATGTGATCACGAGACGTTGTGGCGCAGGCATCTCGCTTGGCAAGAGGGGCGGGACGGCCACATCACAATTCCACTTCTCTGCTGTGGCAGAGTACTGGCCGGGCTGACCTGGTGCTGCGAGCACTTGGCGGTGACCGTCCCGGCGCGCCTCCGGTGTGTGCGTCCCTAAAGCTACGGCCCAGACTCGCAAGAAGTTGGGAAAGAGCCCCAAGCCGCGTTCAAACGTCTCAAGTCCAAGTTCTCAGCGCCGCGCCTTGGCTGCTGCCATCGCGTGTCCCTGTCCCGAACGCGACGCCTCGCCCTGGGCAGGCTTGGTCACGGTCAGCCTGCTTTGAAAACACGCTGCAACTCTTCCAAAGACGTGACACCTTCCGCCACCAGACGCAGTCCGTCCTTCTGAAACGACCACATTTGCTCTTTCCGAGCCAGCTCCTTGATGGCTTGCGGTGTCGGTGAGCTGGCCACAAGCTCTTTCATCGCGTCGGTCATCTCGATCAGCTCGAAGATAGCGATTCGACCGAGGAAGCCGATGTCGCCACACACGTCGCACGGCCAATAGTCGCCCGATTCTTTCTCTTCGGGCGTCGGGGGCTTCGGCTTTCGATAGAGGACCTTCGTCTCGGAAGGTAACCCCACCTTTGCAAGAATCTTGGGGTTGGGTTTGTACGCTTCTCGGCACTCGGGGCAGAGCTTCCGGACCAGCTTCTGACTCATGACGCCCCGCACGCCCCGGCTGACCAATCCTGCGTCCCCCGCCCACTCGATCAGTTGGACGATCCCGTGAGCGGCGTCCTTGGCTGGGAACTCACCGATGATGCTGATGTCCTCCTGCATTCGCAAAATGGTGTCCAGGGTTTCCTTGTTGACGGGGTCCGCCAGGAAGGCCACGTCGGCCTCGGCTCGGACCAGCCGTACCAGAGCGTCCCGCAGCGTCTCGCCCGGATTCCATTCCGCCTCGCCGATGTTGATCAGCTCGCGTCCCTCCGTGTCGCCCAGGGTGAAAATCCCGTAAAGGAACGCGTCCAAACTTCGCAATACGGTGTAAGCCGTGGTCGTCGTCCCAGAGAAGGGCGGACCGCAAACCAGAAACAGCCCCTGCCTCCCGGAAGTCAGGCTGCGAATCTTCTGCTTCAACTCGTCGGTCATGCCCAGCTCTTCGGGCGACTTTCGTTCCTCGCGCGGATTGCGCACTCGGATGATCAGCCTTTCGCCCGCTTGCACCGGCTGAGTATCGACGCGCAGTTCGTACGGGCGTTCTTCCAGCTCGACCCGAACCCCGCCCGACTGCGGCTTGTCGCGGACTTGAACCTCCAGCCCCGACAGCAGCTTGATCATCTGCGTCACGGCGAAAGCCTGCGGTTTCGGCAAACGCGGACCGGGATAAGGCACGCCATCCACGAGGAACGTTACGGCAGCTTGAGGTCCTTTTGGTTCGATTCGAATCATCTCCGCGCGTCGCGACAGACCGTCAGTGATGATTTGCTTGGAAGGCAGCAGACCGGCTTTTGCCAGCTTCGCATTTGCCTGCAGGTTCGCCTCTTTCCCGTTCAAAGCGCCCTTGAACAAGACGAGCTCGACTTGCCGTTCTTCGCCTTCCTCCTGCGCCTTTTTCTTTTTTCCAAAGCCGAAAATCACTGGGGAATCCTCCAAAGATGCCCGCGCGTGGCCCAGCCCTCACCCCGCCCTGCCTTTTTCAGACCGGCGCCCCCCGCGTGGCTCACAACCGCTATGACCTACTCCCTCTCGCTGTGACATCATCCGTCCTCACATCAGCCCGTATTTCGTCAGCGTTTGGGCTAACGCTGTTCGCTGCGCGTCGTCCAGCGCCGTCAGCGGCAAGCGAACCTCGCCCGTATCGCGGCCCAGAAGCTGCATGGCCGCCTTGATCGGGATCGGATTCGTGGCCAATGAAAGCAAATCGCGACACAGCGGAAACAGTTTCTGGTGCCACTGCTGTGCAGTGACCGTGTCTCCGTCCCGAAAAGCGCGAATCATGGCCTGCACATCTTGCGGCACGATGTTGCCGACGACCGAAACGACCCCGCTGCCTCCAATCGCCAGCAGCGGCAAAGTCAAACTGTCGTCACCCGAGAGCACCGTCAGCTCGCTCAGGTTCAGAATCTGCGAAGCTTGATCCATCGAGCCGCTGGCTTCCTTCACAGCGACTACGTTCGGCAGCTCGCCGATGCGAGCAATCGTCTCCGGCTCCATGTTCTTGCCCGTGCGACCGGGGATGTTGTAAAGCACGATCGGCAAGTCGACGGCTTCGGCCACCGCCTTGTAATGCTGGTAGAAGCCTTCCTGCATCGGCTTGTTGTAGTAGGGGGCTACCATGAGCGCGGCATCGGCTCCGGCCTTCTGGGCGAAGCGGGTCAGCCGAATCGCTTCGCTAGTGCTGTTGGAGCCTGTTCCGGCCATGACCTTGATCCGACCGGCGGCCTGCTCGCACACGATCGCGATCACCCGTTCGTGCTCTTCGTGCGACAGCGTCGGGCTTTCGCCGGTCGTGCCAACGGGACTGACGCAGTCTGTGCCGCTTTCGACATGAAAATCCACCAGCCGGCGCAGAGCCGACTCGTCGACCGCGCCGTCCCGGAACGGCGTGATCAACGCCACCGTCAGCCCCGCAAACTGTTCACCCTTCCTCCCCATCACTGGTTCCTTTCCGCTTGGTTCGCCGGGGAAGTCCGTCACTTCCTGCCCGTGTTACCCGTCTGATGCGACTCTTGCCGAGGCGTCATCAATGCCTGCCTACCGCTTGGTCCAGTCGATGCCGGACAGGCGAGCCAACAACAAGGCCAAGGCAGGCGTGCCGTTTC
>JAADHY010000619.1 GCA_013151585.1 Planctomycetota bacterium | reverse complement strand
AAGCACCGGGATCACAAGCCGTTTGCCATCATGGTGGCGGACTTGGATCAGGCGCGACGGCTTGTTTGTTTGAGTAGCGAAGCGGAACGACTGCTTCGATCGCCCATCAGCCCCATTGTGCTTGCGTTGCGCCGGACCGACACTTCTGTCCGCTCGCTAGTGGCGGACTCGGTCGCTCCCGGATCACACCGACTCGGCATCATGCTGCCTTACACGCCCATGCAGCATCTCCTGATGTCCGAGCCCGTTCTGAAGGGCGTGCCGCTGGTGATGACCAGTGCGAACCTGTCCGACGATCCCTTGATTAAAGACGATGGGGAGGCGTTGCATCAATTACGAGGAATGTGCGACGCCTTCTTGACGCATGACCGGCCTATCGAACGGGCGGTTGACGACTCGGTGGTCACGGACACCTCGCTGGGGATCCTGCCGATCCGGCGAGCCCGCGGATACGTGCCGGCTCCGATCGAGCTCCCGGTTGAACTGGACCAGCCAGGGCTGTGCGTTGGCGGCGAGCTAAAAAACGTTGCCGGAGTGGCCCGGGGCAGGGCGGTGATTTTGAGCCAGCACATTGGTGATTTGACCTACTCGTTGGCGTTCGAGCGATTTCAGAAGACGCTGGAGGACTTACAGCGACTGTTCGACGTTGAGGCGAAATGGGTGGCGGGCGATGCCCATCCTCAGTACCTGAGCCGACGATACGGCCGGCAGTTGGCTGAAAAGCTGGGAGTCCCTTGGTACGAGGTCCAGCACCATCACGCCCACTTGGCGTCATTGCTGGCCGAGCATGGTTGGACGGAGCCAATCATTGGTTTGGTCTGCGACGGTGTCGGATACGGCGAGGATGGTACGGCTTGGGGGGGGGAGGTGCTGGTCGGCGGTCTGGAAAGTTTTCGTCGCGTTGGGCGCTGCGGTTACCGGGCGGCGACGCGGCGGCTCGGCAGACCGGGCGATGTGCGGCCAGTTGGCTGTTCGATTTGTTCGGCGAGGACGCCGCGGATTTGCCGGCCGCGGTGCGCGTTCTACCCAAGTCGGATGAGCGGCGGATGGTTTTCGCAATGCTGCGGCGGGATTTGGCCAGTCCGCCCAGCTCAGGCTTGGGCCGACTTTTCGACGCGGCGGCCGCGGTGCTCGGCTTGTGCGATTACAACCATTACGAAGCGATGGCAGGCCAAAGGCTGGAAGCGGCGGCATCGACGGCGCCGGAGGCGACGGTGAGAAGGACGTTTCAGCCAAAGCTTGTCACGGGCGACTTAATCGAGTGGGACACTCGGCCGCTGCTGGCGGAACTGCTGGAAGGGTTGGAGCAAGGCGTGCCGGTGGAAACGCTGGCGTGGGAGTTTCATGGGGCGGTCGCCGACGCCTTGGCGGCGATGGCTCATCGAGCATCGCAGCAGACCGGATTGGCGACAGTCGGCCTGAGTGGTGGGGTGTTCTGCAACGCCTTGTTGACGCAATTGGTGGTCACACGATTGGAGCGTTTGGGGCTGAAGGTGCTGATTCATCGGCAGGTTCCGCCGAACGACGGGGGTCTGGCCTTGGGGCAGGCGGCAGTCGCAGCGGCCCGTCGTGGCGCCGGGAGCTCAAAGTGATAGCGATCTAGCGGAGTCGGAAAGGATGTGTTTAGCAGTGCCGGCGAAGGTGGTGGAACGAGACGGCGATGTGGGGTGGGTCGAATTAGGCCCGACTCGCGTCCGAGTGAATCTTCTGATGACGCCCGAGGCGTCCGTGGGCGATTGGGTGCTGGTTCACGCCGGCTTCGCGATCCAGTCGGTGGACGAGCAAGAAGCTCGCGAGACGTGGGATCTTCTGGAGAGCGTCGATCCCGGTTTGGAAACAGTGCACCCCGATTCCATCGAGGAGGCGTAGGCATGACGTCGCTGCGCACACGTATGCAACGGCTCGTCGCGCATCTGGAGGAGGCAGCCAGAGCGATAGGCCGTTCCGTCTGCTTGATGGAAGTCTGCGGCACGCACACTGTGAACGCGTGCCGCAGCGGGGTGCACTCTTTGATGCCCGAAAACGTTCGGCTGATCAGCGGACCCGGCTGCCCGGTCTGTGTGACGGCTCAGCGTTACATCGACGCGTTGATCGAGCTGGGGCGGCGGCCGGAAGTCACGCTAACCACTTATGGCGATATGATCCGGGTGACCGGTCAAGGCGAGTCGTTGGAGACGGCTCGCAGCCGCGGCGCGGATGTCCGGGTCGTGACCAGCACGATGGATGCGGTGGATATCGCTCGGTCGGAACCGGATCGGCAAGTGGTGTTCGCGGCCGTTGGGTTCGAGACGACGGCACCGGCCACCGCGGCAGCCGTTCGGGCCGCTCGCGACCAGGGCCTGGAGAACTTCAGCGTCTTGTGTGCCCACAAGCTGGTCGTTCCGGCGATGATGGCGTTGTTGCAGGATCCGGACATCCGAGTGGACGGCTTCCTTTGCCCGGGCCACGTCAGTGTGATCATCGGGTCCAACGCTTATCGGCCCGTCGTCGAAAAACACGGCAAGCCGTGCGTGATCGCCGGCTTCGAGCCGTTGCACATCATGAACGGGGTGGTGCACCTGGTCCAACAGATTCGCGACGGACAGGCTCGGCTGGAGAACCTGTATCCGCAAGCGGTTCGGCCGGAAGGCAATCGGGCGGCGCAGCGTTTGCTCGAGGAGGTTTTCCAGGTCAGTGATTCGGCGTGGCGGATGCTCGGCACGCTGCCGGGCAGCGGTTTGGACCTGCGTCCGGAATACGCGAAATTCGACGCGTTGAAGCGGTTTGGCGTCGAGTTAGGCGAAGATCATGAACCGCCCGGTTGCCGCTGCGGCGAAGTGATCACGGGTAAATGCGGTCCCGCCGACTGCCGGCTGTTCGGAACCGTTTGCACGCCTACGTATCCGGTGGGGCCGTGTATGGTCAGTTCGGAGGGGACGTGTCAGGCATGGTTTAAGTATCGGCGCCGGGAGATGCCCCGGCCGCCGGTCGAGCAAACGGTGCAGTGACCAAGCGGGAGTCGGCCCCGCTGCGGCACTTTGGGAGGGACTGAGCGAAAACGACACGGTGAGGTGTGCGTTCCGGGCACAAGGTTGGCCCGAGCGCGTGGGGAAAGGACTCCAGGAGGCGGGTTCGCACCAGCGCCGGAGATGATGGAAGAGCCAGTTCCATGAAAACACAAAAGGAACTCCCCAAGACGAAGAATCCTCACGCCCACCAAATCGTGTTGGCGCACGGGGGCGGAGGTCAGTTGACAGACGAGCTGCTCGCCGAGGTCGTTCGCCCTCGGGTGGATAACCCGACACTTAGCGTACTGGATGACTCGGCCGTGGTTGACGTCCCGGCGAGTCAGCTCGCCTTTACCACCGACAGCTACGTGGTTCGGCCACTGGAGTTTCCCGGTGGGGACATCGGCCGCTTGGCCGTCAGCGGCACGGTGAACGATTTGGCTGTGTGTGGCGCCGAACCGATCGGGATCAGCCTGAGTCTGATTCTGGAAGAAGGCCTCGAGCTGGACCAGTTGCGACGCATCCTGGATTCGGTCGGCCAGACGGCCCGCGAGGCGGGCGTGCCGATCGTGACCGGCGACACCAAAGTGGTCGCTCGAGGACAGGCCGACGGACTTTACATCAACACGGCCGGCATCGGAATTGTGCGGTCTCACCGCAGTCTGGGCGTCGGTCAGATTCAGCCGGGCGACGTGGTGCTGATCAACGGGCCGATCGCCGACCACGGCTTGGCGGTGATGCTAAGCCGGGAAGAAGAGATCAGCATCAGCAGCGAGCTGCGAAGCGACGTGGCGCCTCTGAACGGTTTGATCGGTCCGCTGGTGGACCAAGTGGAAGGGCTCGTGTTCATGCGGGACCCGACCCGAGGCGG
>JAADHY010000417.1 GCA_013151585.1 Planctomycetota bacterium | reverse complement strand
CCCATCGCGCCGTCGAACAGCTCACGCTGGACCGCGACTTGATGCACCTGCGCGACCGGCTCGCCCCCGAAGTGGCTGAAATGGTCTATTACGGCTACTGGTACACGCCCAAAATGGACGCCCTGATGGCCTTCATTCGCGAAGCGCAGAAGCCAGTCACGGGCGAAGTCACCCTGGGTTTATACAAAGGGAACATCCTGGTCCAGGGTCGCAAGAGCCCGAAGAGCCTGTACGACGCCGACATTGCCAGTATGGAGGCCGGTGGAAGCTACAACCAAACGGACGCCGAAGGCTTCCTGCGGATTCTCGGGCTGCCCGTCCGCGTGCAGGCTCGCGTCAACCCTCGATCGTATTGAGCTCGCACAGATGACCCATCTCGATCGGATCGGGATGCGCGAGCCAGCCGACCTTTTGCCGACCAGAGCCATCCATGTCCGGACGAGTCCTTGCGATCGGCGACATCCACGGCTGCGATGTCGCGCTCGACGTGCTGCTTTCGAGCCTGGCAATCACGCAAGAAGACACGGTTGTCGTGCTCGGGGACGTGATTGACCGCGGCCCAAACACCCGCCGTTGCATCGAACTGCTGTTGCGCTTGCGCGAAACCTGCCGGCTTGTGCTGATCTTGGGCAATCACGAAGAGATGTTTTTCGACGCGCTACAAGAGGGCGAATACCTGCTGCAAGCCTGGCTCGGCTTCGGTGGCCACGAAATGCTGCAATCCTACGACGGACGCGTCGACCAAATCCCGGCCGAGCATTTTCAATTCCTCGAGACGGCCGTCCCCTATTGGGAAAGCGATACGCACATCTTCGTCCACGCCAGTCTCGAGCCGAACAAGGAACTGGACCGACAGACTTCCAACTGGTTGCGGTGGACTCGGGTCGCCGGTGACGAACCACCGCATCCCAGCGGCAAGACCGTCGTTTGTGGACATTCCGCTCAAGAGAACGGCTTCCCGCTGGTTTGGGACGGCTGGATCTGCATCGACACCTGGGCTTACGGCGGCGGCTGGCTGACCTGCCTGAACCTGGACACCGGCGAGTTCGTTCAGTCCCACCAAAGTGGCATGTTTCGCACCGGCTTCTCAATTTAGCGTGCTGGCGAGCCGCCCCCGCGGCTCGACCCGCCATCGGCTCCGCCTACACGATCCCTTGACTCACCAGCCGCGCGAAGTGCTCAAAAGATCGATCGTACGTCCGCTCCGCCTCTTCGGGAAAACAGCAGGCCGGCAATTGCCGCTTTCGCAAATGGTAGTCCAGACAATCGCAGCAGATCCCCTTCCGCGGACATGGCTCGTAAGAACAGTTGCATCGTTCCAGGTTGCGCGTCTTGTGGCATTCCATCGTTTTGGACTCCCGCTGATCAGCGTCCATCGCAGATTCGTCGCAGTCCCGCTCCGGTTTGTTTTTCCCAACCCCGCGAAAAGCCGACTAGCGCTCAACAATTCCGCCCGAAAGACGAGGCTCGAACCGGCGTCTGTTTGACTGCTTAGCGGATGCCTGCCAGCGGCACAGAATCGCGGGGCCGGTCAGCGGCGTTGCCTTGCGTTTTCCGTTAATCGACCGTGACAAGGCCATCTGACACGTCGACCACCGACAATTCGCTGTCCATCCGAAGATGCCAACGGTTTGTCTCGGGATTGGCGCAGCGGCGCTCCAGCCGAACCTCCCTTGGGGGAAAACAACTTGCGGTTACAGGCTCGGCGGCTCGGCGGGAGGTCCAGCCCGCCAAGCACGTGTCAGCCAGCTTTGAAACAGCGTCAAGACGTTCCATGCGATTCTACAACCGAGTCGGTTGGACGCAAGGCCGCCAACAGCAGTACGCCGAGGGATCCCGCTCTTGGGTGGCCGCTCGCGTGCAGCAACTCGGACAGGCGCCGGGAAGCGTGCCCTTGAAACGAAAAACGCAAAGAAAAATCGCGTTTCAACGAAGAGTCGCGTTTCGGCGAGAACAGCCGGGCGTCGGCGGGAATTCGATCAAGAAGCCGCAGCGGCGGTGTCTTGCCCGTCTGTGCCGTCTGCCACTGGATCGGCCGGTCTGGTCGGCCCGCGCTGCTGCTGAGCGTGGTAAAGGTTCACATAAGCGGGGCAGGAGCGCATCAGCTCTTCATGAGAACCGGTCGCCACGAGCCGGCCTTTGTCCATGACGGCAATCCGCGTGACGAAGTCCAACACGCGCGGCGTGATCCAGTGGGTGATCACGAAGGCAGTGCGTCCCCGAACGAACTCTTTCAGCACCTGTTGAATCTCCGCTTCGCTTTGAGCGTCGACGGCGGAGGTCGCTTCGTCCAGGATCAAAATGGCCGGGTCCCGCAGGATGGCGCGCGCCAGCGCGACTCGCTGGCGTTGTCCTCCGGAAAGACGCTGGCCTTTCGGGCCGATGACCGTCTGAAACCCTTCTGGAAGCCGATCGATGAACGCCGTCACGTGCGCTTTTTCGGCCGCCGCGTAGACTTCGTCCGGTGTGGCGTCCGGACGGCCATAGCGGATGTTCTCGAAGATCGTGTCGTCGAACAGCAACGTTTCCTGAGTGACGACGCCGATCTGAGCGCGCAAATCGCTGAGCGCAACATCTCGAATGTCGACTCCGTCGATCATGACCGCTCCGTGGTCGGGGTCATAGTACCTCGGGAGCAAGTTGACGAGCGTTGTCTTGCCCGAACCGTTGTCTCCGACGACGGCCAGCACTTCGCCAGCCCGGACAGTCAACTGCACGTCTTCCAGCGCCGGTGGCCGGTGCGCGTGCTGTCGATGTTGCGCGTAGGTGAAGCTGACTCGCCGAAACTCGATCGACTCCGAATGTCGCGGCAACGGGACCGGATCTTCGGGATCGGACACCAACGGCTGGCGGTCGCAAAGTTCAAAAATCCGGTCGGTGGCGGCAGCGGCTCGCTTTAGTTTGGCATAGACAGACGACAGCTTCCGCACCGGGTCAATGATGCCGGCCAAAAACGCGTAAAGAACGGATAGCTCCGCGATGTCCATTGGCCCGTCGGAGAGCTGAATTCCCCAAATGGAATCGGTCCCGCGCAGCACCAAATACGCGCTCGGCAAAATCGCCACACTGACGGCCAGCATACCCAACAGTTCGGTCGTAGGGCTGGTCAGAGCATCGATCTGAACGACTTTCATCGCCTTGTGGTAGTACTCCTTATTCTCCCGATGGAACCGCTGGCGGTGCCGACGGGCGGCGTCGAAGGCGATGACGATTTTCAAAGCATCGAAGGTTTCTTCCAGCGATTTGTAAATCCGCGACATGCTTTCCATCATGCGGTGGCTGGCCTGCTTCAAAATGCGCCCGTAGCGGTAAAAAACGGCCGCCATAATGGGTACGAAAAGCGCGGACATCAGTGTCAACCGCCAGTTGACCCACAGGGCGAAGCCGACGCAGGCCAACGCCTTGAGCGGCTCCCGCACCACTTTGCCCCCCAGGAGCGTCAGCCCGGCCCGCATCACGGTAATATCGTTCGTGAAACGCGACATCAGGTCGGCGGTGCCGGCCAGTTGAAGTGTTTGGTAGTCGAGATTCAAAGCGCGGCGAAAACATTCTTTGCGGATCGACATAACGCCCAGCTCCACCACGCTCCCCACCAGGACATCTTGAACGAAGATGCACACACCTTTGATGGCCGTTGCCAGCACCAACAGCCCCAACAGCAAGGCGAACGTATCGAATTTGTCTCGGGGAACCCACGGGAGCACGTGGGATTTCAGCCACGTCAGAAGAATGAGCTTTCGAGAAGCGGCGGCCAGATCGTGCTGCTCCCGCGCCCGGCGCTTCAGTCGACTTTCGGGCAAACGCTCGAGGGCACGAGTCCGCTGCTGGATTTCCTCTTGGCACAGGGCAATCTGTTGGTCCACATAGTCGCTGATTGTCTCGCCCTGCAAGAGCACTTTCACGATCGGAAACGCGACCGAAAGATTGGCTCCCCATAGGAACGCCACGACCAGTGCGAAGAAGGTGGAAAGGAGGATTTTGCGTCGATACGGCCAAATGAACGGCAAGATCCGGAGGAAGCTGTTCACGGCAGTTGCAATCCCTTACAGAGTCAGATCCGAGTCAGATGTTGGGGTCCCTGGTAACCGCGTCACAGGTGAAAAAAAACGGTGTCGATCGGCAATGGGCGCGCTTGGCCGTGCCCAAACGGCTCGCTTGTTTCGAACGTCTTACGGCTGTGTCCCGGCGGGCCATTTCGCACACTGGCCAGGCCGCCGCGTGGCCGATGGTGGGCAGGATCGGCCACGGTGCTGGGCTCCGTCTCGACCGGCGAACGGTGCGGTTCCACAACAGTTCGATGCCCCCGTGCCCCGGTGCAGGACTCGCGGCCGCGACAGCCCTGACACGCGGACTTGCGGCCCCAGCGCCATGCTCGTCGCAGGGTGCGAATTAGACTCAGAAACGGCAAACGTGTCCAGACGAGTTTGACCTTGGCCAAGGATGGCAAAAAAGTCAGGACCGGTGTTGCAAACTGCTGGCATTTTTCCGATGCTATTAACTGGATGAAACTCCTCTGAGATATCGCCAATGTTGGCGAAGTGCGGGTCAACGACTGCGGACAGCACGAGTTTGTGACGCAGGCGTTGAAGGTCTGTTCTCAGCTTACGGCGTTCGGCCGGTCACCGAATCCTGCCTGGATTGTCTTCGGAAAGCGGACACGAAGGGTTATGTCGACGGCGCCGACGGAATTCGCCCAATTGATGCAGCGCGTGAAAGCGGGCAGCAACCAAGCCGCTCGAGAACTGCTCGACCGGTACGGTGATCACATCTTGCGCGCGATCCGTCGCCGTTTGGGGCGTCGCATGCGATCCCAATTTGACTCGGTCGACTTCCTCCAGGCGACCCTGGCTAGCTTCTGCGCTCACCCGTCCTGGCTATCTCGCTTTGACCGGCCGGATGCTCTGATCAAATTCCTCGCCCGCGTGGCGACCAACAAAGTGATCA
>JAADHY010000722.1 GCA_013151585.1 Planctomycetota bacterium | reverse complement strand
CAACGTCAGGTCGTGACCGAACTGCCACAGAGCGACCGGTGCCGAATACGACTCCGGCAGCCTCTCCCCTTTTTTCGCGGTTTCCGCCATCTTCCGGCCGACCCAGGCACGCCAGCCTCCCGCCGCCGTCAGCTTCTTAAGCTCTTCGGCAGACGGAGCCGGCTCCAGAGGCAGCGCGACGTCCTCCAACAACGTGCGTAACGGACCGCGGACCGGGCGCAGTTTCGCTTCAAGTAGCCGACCGATCTCTTGGGCCAGTTCGTGCCCGTGAGCTTTCGATGCTTCCAGCGTTCCACGCGGATAGGGGTTGGCCGAACCACCGCAATTCTGGACGAACATGGCTTGAAGGCCTGGATAGCGCTCCTGGATTTCGCTTTGCGCATAGCCCGCGAAATCACCGCAGATGAAGTAATGACGGCCGGTCAATGTCGTATTGTGGCAGGCGACGCCAAAGACGACCGCTCGCGGCTTCCCATCGGCGTCGTCCACGCGCAGAACCGGCACTCCGCGATCCGCCAGCCCGCGTGGATTCACGCCCAAACGCACTCCCCGCGGTGTGAACTCTCGGCGGTTCATAACAAACAACGCGACACCAAGTCCGTACGAGAGCCGAGCCGGCCGCATGTCTTCACAAGCTCGCCGCACCGTGTCGATGACTTGCTCAATCAGCCAGTTCGTGTACTCGACGGTATCGCGCGCCTGCTGTTCCGTCTGGTTGCGGCCCGTCGGAGTGGGATCGAGCGAAACCGATGGGCCCGTATGCGTGTGGGACGCACAGAAGCACTTGATGCGGCTCTAACCCCGTTGTTTTCTTGACGCCCGTCCAAATGCGCCGCGACATTTCGATGCGGAATCCGATGATGTCCGCGGTTACCAGCACGGCTCGGTGTCCGGCTTCGTCTTCCAACGCCATCGCCTTGACGTACAGGTCCGCCTCGACCGATTCAAAGGGATGGTTCCTCGACGCATAACCAGACAGGTAAACGGGCTTTCGTGGCGTGACCTTGGCGGCCGCGAGCCCCACTTTCCAAGGGGCCTGTTGCTCCGCCGGCCGTTCGCCTCCCCCCGCACTCGGCCCGCAGAGCATTGTGACCAGAACAGCCGAGAGCAAACATCGTCTGACTTTTCCCATTACTCTCCTCCTCGACGCCAAGCTTTGAACGCGCCTGGAAAAAAGCGAAACCGCAAAATCCGAGTGGACTGGATCGAGACCACCCCGCGAGCCGCCGGAACCGCATGCCCCGGGATCGGTTTCGAGCATAGCAGGAGCTCCGCGTTTCCGGTCATGCTCATGTCCTTCGGTTCCACGCTGGTTTTCTTTGTGGATGCGCCCGCTAATCGTACCGGACGAAGATCGGCGAAGCCCAGCCGATCTCTGGATCGCCGTCCGGGTTCTCGGGGTCAACTTGAAACACGCGGACGTAGTAGTAACTGTCGCCCGGCTGCGGGTTGGCATCGGTGAAGGTAGCTCGGAACGTGCGTCGTTTCGGGTGAGTCGTGAAAACGTACTGGCCGTCGCGGACCACATCAACGCGCAAAATCGTCTCGGGCGCGGCGATTTCCATTTCGATCGTTGGCGGATGGGACACTTTGGCACGAATCCGTTCGCCCACGGCGTGATAGCGCGGTGGGTTTTGCGAGCGGTCCACAGCCGCGACCTTCAAAATGATCTCATCGCTGGCGCCGAAGGTCCGGCGAGCCAGCATGGCATCGAACAAAGCCTCGCGAGTTGGGGCCTCAGCCCACACGCCCGCCCAGCTATTGTGTGTGGAACTATGGTCACTGAAGGAAACGAACCCGTAGACGTTGCCGACTCGCAGCGCGTCGCGAGCGAAGTGGCCAGGCTCGTTGGTTTGTGTGGGCCCCCGTTTCTCACCCGGGGGCAGCCGCCACGCCTCGTAGCTGCCCCGGCAACCTTGGTAGATTTCCAGCAAACAGTCAAACCGGGCGTTCGGCCAGTTCCAATCGGCCAACGGTCCGGCCGCAAACGTGTGCGGTACGAGGACCACCTTTTGCCCCTGCTGAGTCAGAACGTTTTTCTCGATCCATTGCCACAGGTTAGGCGGCTGGTTATCGGGGCTGTCCTTGGAACGATCGGCCAGACGCATGGGCGCTCCGCGCTTCAGATGCAAGATGTTGCGGTGCCCCGACGGCCGCGACAACGAATGCTCATAGCTGTAAATCCCCATGAAAACCGGTTCGTGGGTGAACAGGTCCACAAACTTTTGCTCGTACCACCATTGATAGTCCCGCAGCCCGTCGGGCCATTGACCGGCTGTGACTTGGTTGTGGTCGCCCAGCCCGAGGAAATCGAGTTGAGCCGGGTCCAACGCATAGCGGTATGTGTCTAACGCCGAGCCGTCGACGCCGCTGTGGCCCCGCACGTCCGTGTGACGATGGCAATCGCCCAAAAGCAAGATGTATTCCTTGTCCCCGACTTGGTGTCTTGGGCGTTCCCGTCGATGCCACTTCGGCTGGGGATCAGGCAACGTGACTTCTTTTATGGAAACAGTCGCCGCAGTTTGGCTGTCCGGAAGGGTGGCCAGGTAGGTGACGTAAGGCAAGGCGTGCACCGCGTCCTTGGGTTTGACCCCCGGTGCCCGCCCGTCCGACGAGTACACAACGCGGAGCGAACCGTCTGGCGCTCGAGCCACATCCGGCCGTTGCGTGTTGCGACCGGAACTGTGACCGAGTCGCAGCGGCAGGGTCCAGCCGTCGTTGGTCAGCCGGGTCGCGTAGAAATGGTACATCTCGTGCGGCTTGGCAATTGTCCAATGCCGAAAGATCAGCCAGATCGTGCCGCTGCCGTCCACGGCCAGAGTCGGCAGTTCCGCGTAACGAGACATCCGACCGGTCAGAATCTTCTTTAGTTCGGCTTGAGGAGCGTAGATCAACCCGCGGTCGACCACTCGTACACCGAGCGTCCGAGAAAAATGCAGGCCGCGGCTGCCACGAGCCGCACTGGTACGGGAAAAATCCTTGCCCCAGTTCTCGCCGGCGTCGTCCCAAGCCACCCACTTGCGATCCTTGGCGTCGACGGCCACGGTCGTGTGGAACTGAGCCGACGGTTCGGTCGTGATCGCGATCAGTTTGCCCAGCTTCTTCCCGTCGAAGCTGCGCAAGAAAACGTCGTAGTTGCCCCGGTCGTAGCTGTCCCAAACGATCCACGCCACGCCCTCTGAATCCAGAGCCACAGCGGGTTCCCAGTCGTTGGCGTCGCTGGGCGAGACGCGGACAGGTGGCGTGGCCTGACCACTCGCCGTTAAGCGGCACGCGTAGACATCCGCCTGATCATTGCGAAACGATTGCCAGACGACCGTTACATTCCCTTGCCCGTCGGCGGCGCAGCGGACGTTGAAGTCGCCATGTTTGGCTTTTGTCAACTGTCGGACGTCGGACAGACTGCCGGATGCGTCGATCCGGGCCCAGTAGAGGTCGAACCCCGCGGCGTTGTGTCCGGGCCAAATCGCCACGACGCCAGTTCCACATGGGGCCAAAGCCGGCGTGTAATGCTCGAAACACCCGTCGGACAGTTCAATCGGCCTCGACCACTTGCCGTCCGCACCTTTGCGGCGGACCAGCACGCGGTCGGAATCGACGCCGTTCCACTCGACATAGGCCACCCAGACCGCTCCGTCGGCCGTCACCGCTAGAGCCGGGAAGTCGGACTGCGGAGCCGGCAGCGAGACCCGTTCGGCCGGGACTTCGCCGGCGATCTTGGCGGGCAGGAGCGCCG
>JAADHY010000060.1:2989-3952 GCA_013151585.1 Planctomycetota bacterium | reverse complement strand
ATTCCGAAGGCATCGGCGAGGATTTCCGTGTGTCCGGGGAAAGGGACGCCGGCACGCCTCAGCGCCAGTTTGTTCAAAGGCGCCGTCGTCAGTGCGTCGACCGTTCCATCGGCCGCCGCTCGGATGGCGGCCTTCAGGTATAGATAAGCCGCCTCGCCCGCTCGGGGATCGACCGTGGCCGGCGGCACTTCCGCAGCGGCCGGGCTGGCCGGATCAATGCACGGCAAGATGTCGACAGCCGGAGGAATCCCCGCTCCGGCCTCAAGCTCCACGATCGGAAGGTCGACGCCCACCAGCTTCGCGGCACGCCGCAGCACCTGCGCATTGCCAAACACCACGGGCCGACAAATGGACCGCAGCTTCGGATCGGAACACACGCGGGCGACCACTTCCGGTCCGATGCCCGCCACGTCTCCCAGCGTCAAGGCGACGCAAGGGCGATCGGTAAACCTCTCGCCACTGATCTGCTCGGCACAGTTCATAGTTCCTCAAACACCTCGGCTTCCGCCAGCGGCGTTCCCCGTTGATCCTTCTCCGACAAGATGGGCGGACCATCCAACGGCCACTGGATGCCCACATCCGCGTCATTCCACAAGAGCGTTCGCTCGTACTCCGGCGCGTAGTAGTCGGTGCACTTGTAAAAGACGTCCGCCACGTCACTTAGTACGTAAAACCCGTGGGCAAAGCCCGGCGGAATGTAGAACTGTTGTCGGTCGTCTGCCTTCAGGTGCACCCCCACCCAGCGCCCGAAACTCGGAGAACGCCGCCGTAGATCCACGGCCACGTCAAAAATCTCCCCACGCAGAACAAACACCAGCTTACCTTGCGATCGCTGGATTTGATAGTGCAAACCTCGCAGCGCCCCCCGCCGCGACCGCGACCAATTGTCCTGGACAAACTCCCCAGCGATCCCAGCCTCTTCGTAGCGCCGCTTCTGGTAAGTTTCCAGGAAGAACCCGCGGG
>JAADHY010000060.1:0-2966 GCA_013151585.1 Planctomycetota bacterium | reverse complement strand
ATCAACGCCAGTCCCGGAACATCAAATCGCTCGATTTCCATGGTTCCTCCGCATTATCGCCCTGTTCGGGGTCTCGGTTCCGCGCCGCGCAGCAGTTCCCATTCTGTTTGCTCCGTCAAAACGAGTGGTCCGCGCAGCGACGATCGGTCTTTCGCCAAGTGACGTGAATTGTACCGGCTTTGGCGTCGTTGTCAGCCAAAGAGGTCCTTGCGGCGAACCGTCCTCGAGGTTGCGGTAGCCTGGCTGTTGTCGTCGCAAACATTGGCCTCTGCCGTGACGAATCGGCGGCGTGACCGAATTCGTCGCGAGCGAACGGGCCGGTCTTCCGCGAGACCGCACCGCGGCGTCCTCCGAGCGCGGAACCGCTTCCACGTTTCGCGCCGCTCCGAAACGCGCCACGCGCGGAAGCTCACGCTCCGCCGGAAGCTTGCATCTGCTTCTGAATCTTGGCCCAGGTGTCGCGTAAAGTGACGGCCCGATTGAAGACGGGCGTTTCGGCGGTCGAGTCGGGATCGACGCAAAAATATCCGATCCGTTCAAATTGATAGTGCGCTCCCGGCTTCGCAGCTCTCAATGACGGCTCGACCGGACAGTTTTTCAGAATCTGCCGTGAGTTGGGGTTCAAATAATTCCGCCAGTCTTCGTCTTCGGGAATGTCACCGGTGTCTCGGATTGTAAACAAATGGTCGTAGAGCCGAACCTCGGCGGAAAGGGCGTGGGCGGCCGAAACCCAATGGATCGTGGCTTTCACCTTGCGGCCGTCTGGGGCGTCGCCGCCGCGTGTGGCCGGATCGTACGTACAACGCAGCTCAACGACCTCGCCCGTCCGAGCATCTTTGACAACGTCCGTACAACGGATGAAATAGGCGTACCGCAGACGCACCTCCCGGCCGGGAGCCAGCCGATAGAACTTTTTCGGCGGTTCCTCCATGAAGTCCTCCCGCTCGATGTACAGCACGCGCGAGAACGGCACTTTGCGAGTGCCGGCCGACGGATCCTCGGGATTGTTGATTGCCTCCAGCTCTTCCACCTGCCCCTCGGGATAGTTCTCGATAACCACGCGCAACGGGTGCAAGACGGCCATGACGCGCGGTGCTCGCTTATTGAGGTCTTCGCGCAGGCAGTGTTCCAGCAGGGCGATGTCTGTCAGGGCGTCGTATTTGGTCACGCCGATGCGGGCGCAGAAGTTGCGAATCGCTTCCGGCGTGTAGCCGCGACGCCGCAAACCTCGCAGCGTCGGCATGCGGGGATCGTCCCACCCGTCGACCAGACCTTCCTCGACTAACGCCGCCAGCCGCCGTTTACTCATCACCGTGTAAGTCAGGTTGAGCCGAGCGAACTCGATCTGCTGGGGGTGGTAGATGCCGAGCTGGTCCAAATACCAGTCATAGAGCGGTCGATTGTTCTCGAATTCAAGCGTGCAAAGGGAGTGCGTGATGCGTTCGATCGAATCGCTCTGACCGTGAGCGAAGTCATACATCGGATAGATGCACCACTTGTCGCCTTGGCGGTAATGGCGAACGTGGCGGATGCGGTACATGATCGGATCCCGAAGGATCAAATGCTTGGAAGCCATATCAATTTTCGCCCGCAGCACGTGGGCTCCGTCCGGGAACTCGCCCTTGCGCATCCGCTCGAACAGGTCCAGGTTTTCTTCGACCGAGCGGTTGCGGTAGGGGCTTTCCTTCCCCGGCTCCGTGATCGTCCCGCGGTTTTGCCGGATTTCTTCCAGGCTCTGGCTGTCGACGTACGCCTTGCCGGCTTTGATTAACTGCACCGCCCACTCGTAAAGCTGCTCGAAGTAGTCCGAGGCGTAATACTCGCGGTCTCCCCAGTCGAAGCCGAGCCAGCGGATGTCTTCTTTGATTGCTTCGACGAACTCCCTGCTCTCCTTCGTGGGATCGGTGTCGTCGAAGCGCAGATTGCATAACCCGCCGAATTCTTCGGCGACTCCAAAGTTCAAGCAGATCGATTTGGCGTGGCCGATATGCAGATAGCCGTTCGGCTCGGGCGGAAACCGCGTGTGGACACGGCCGCCGAATCGGCCGGACTTCAGGTCTTCGAGAATCCGCTGACGAATGAAGTCTGTTGAAGCGGGTTTGTCTCGCATGTCGGGCTCTGTCATCGGGTCCGTTCCTCCTTCGGGACACCGCTAGGTGTTGTTTTTTCGTGATCGCGGCCCCTCGTGCTTCCGCCGAAACCGCAGAGGCCCGATCCGTGAAGTGATCCGGGACGCAGCCGGAGGCTGACGCGTTCAGTCAGCCAACGACCGCTAAGTCCAAAAAGTTGACCTCTCCGGTTCACCGGTGGCGTTTAGGCTCCCAGCTCCGAGCCGCCAGCTATCCGGAAGCGGATTCCTCCGCTTCGCCGGTGCGACTGACCAAAGCCAGAGCCCGGTCGATGCGGCGCAGGCAGCGTTGGCGGCCCAAAAGTTCTAAACACTCAAACATTCCGATCCCGACCGACTTGCCGGTCACGGCGACTCGCAGCGCATGGATCACCTGTCCGATTTTCACGCCTTCCGCCTCCACGAACTCGTGCAGCACTCGGTCCAATGTGGGGGCGTCGAACGGTTCAACCGTGGCCAGCCGCTCGCGGAATTCACCGAGCAGCCGAAGGGCGTCGGCCGGCTTGCGGAGCCGCTTTTCCACGGCCTTTTCGTCATAGACAAGCTGATCATCTTCGACAAAGAACTCATCGTAGTCCAGAATGTCGCTGAAAACTTTCAGTCGATCTCCCATCGCCTGAATCAAACGACCGACGAACTGGCGAGTCGAATCATCCACCGGTTGCGCGATGTAGTGAGCTCCGATCAGGAAGGGCAAGCAACCTTCTATCTTTTGCTCCAGGGGAAGTTGGCCCATCCAGTAGGCCTGGAAGCTGGCGAGTTTGTCCGGATCAAATCCGGCGGGGCTCTTAACGATGCGGTCCAGCGTGAAGCACTCGATGACCGTCGAGAGGGGCAG
>JAADHY010000014.1 GCA_013151585.1 Planctomycetota bacterium | reverse complement strand
CCTCAGGAACCGGCAACGAGCCGCGAGGCAACAGACGCCGGGCAACGTACGGCCGAACCGGCCGAACGGTCTTCGGCCGTCGCCGAGCGAGCGGAGGATGCTGCGAAGGCCACGACGAGCTCGACGCCCCGTCCTTCGAAGGTCGTCGCCGATGCAGGCCGGTCGACCGCCGCGGCGCAGTCCGAGCGACCCCAGATGGCGAGCCGGCCAGCCGTGTCGGCGTCGACCGACTGGCCGCGATTCCGCGGGCCGACCGGAATGGGCCTGAGCGATGCGACCGGGTTGCCACTTCGGTGGGGGCAAAACCAAAACGTCGTTTGGAAAAAGAAGCTTCCTGGTCCGGGCGCATCCAGCCCGATCGTCCACGGCGACCGCGTTTACATCACGTGCTACAGCGGATACGGGATCCCGGGCCAGCCGGGTGGCAGCCTGGAGCAACTGAAGCGACACCTGATTGCGTTGCGTGTCGACGACGGCCAAGTTCTTTGGGAACGGACGATCCCGGCCAAATTGCCGGAACCGAAGCGTATTCGTGATCATGGCTATGCAGCGAACACGCCTGTCGCAGACGCAGACCGCGTTTACGTTTTTTTCGGCAAAACCGGAGTGTTTGCCTTCGATCACGACGGCCGGCCGGTTTGGCAAGCCGACGTCGGTTCGGGAACCAACGGCTGGGGGACGGCCGCTTCACTGGTCCTTTACAAGGATTTCGTCTTTGTGAATGCCAGCGTCGAAAGTCAGTCTCTGATAGCGTTGGATCGGCAGACCGGCAAAGTCCGATGGCGGGCTGAGGGAATCCGCCAAGCTTGGAACACGCCGCTGGTCATCACAGCCGATTCGGGACGCCGAGAATTGGTCATGACCATTCGCGGCGACGTTCTGGCTTTCGATCCGGATTCCGGCAAAAGGCTCTGGTCTTGCCGGACGGACATTGGTTGGTACATGGTTCCGTCGGTTGTCTGCGCCGACGGGGTTGTGTACGTGCTGGGAGGCCGTTCGGGCATCGCCTCGCTGGCCGTCCGAGCAGGCGGCAGCGGCGACGTCACCGCCACACATCGCTTGTGGACCAGCAAGAAAGGGTCGAACGTTTCGTCGCCCATTTACCACGACGGGCACTTGTATTGGGCGCATGATCAACTCGGTATCGCCTTTTGCGCCAAGGCCGAAACGGGCGAACTGGTCTACCAACATCGGTTGGAACGAGCGGGACAGATTTACTCCTCACCGATTCTGGCCGAGGGACGGCTCTACTACCTGTCACGCAAAGGAATTACGTTTGTCGTCGCGGCCAAACCGAAGTTCGAACAACTGGCCCGAAACGATTTGAGCGACGGCAGCCTGTTCAACGGCAGTCCAGCCGTCGCCGGCCACCGACTTTTGATCCGCTCGGACAAATTCCTGTATTGCTTGGGACGATAGGCCACCCCAATGAGACGAACGTGACGGCGGGAAAGCCGGTCCGCCAAAGAACTTGCGGTACTATTTCGGCGAAGCGGGGTTTAAGTAAGGGACTGAAACGATAAAGAAGAGAACCGAGGCACTTGGTCCGCTCGACGACCACAATGCCCGCCAGCCGACACGGACCGAGTGGGCCTTCTGGCCGCAAACGTCACCAACTTCCTGTTAGGGCCCGTTGATTCGCACGACTCGGACGAACGATTCTCAGAACAGGAGATATTCCGATGCGACTGTTGTTGAAAAACACAATCGTTTTTGCGGTTCTGGCCAGTTGCTTCGGGACGCCGGCGTGGGGGGTGGAGATGGAAGACGGGCCGGCCTACCTGACGGATTCTCACGGTGCTTCCGGAGTCGTGCACGCGTTCTTGGAGCTTTCGGAAGTCGCGCCTGAGTACGACAAATACTGGAAAGGAGCCTTGAATTGGTTGATGTCGGTCGCCAAACGGGACAAGCAAGGCTACTTGTACTGGTACATGTCGACGACAGCGCCGAAAGGTCATCCCAGTCATCGGATCAGCATCCCTGGAATGTGCCACGTGACGCGCATGTTCCTGGCCGGTTACAAGCGGTGCGGCGACGAGCGGTACCGCAAAACGGGATTGGAGGCAGCGCGCACGATGGTCGAACGGTTCTCGCGCCAAAAGCAAACGCCGTACGGCACGGCCTGGGCGTGGTCGCATGCCTACCGGCCGAACGACCGGACGCAGGGGCTTTTGGCCGGACATTCCCACGGCTTGGGCAACCTGATCGATACGCTATTGGACGCCTATGAAGCAGCGACGGACAAGGCTTTCAAACGCGAATTGGAGGAAGCGCTGACGGGGTTGCTCGTCAATCTTCGTGCTCGGGCGGTCCAGACCCAAAAAGACGGCCGTATGCTCATCGCCTGGCCGTCGCGTCGGAACCGGGACGTGGTGGAGACGGGGTACTGCTATGGCCAAGCGGGCTTGGTGCTGCCGCTATTACGCCTGGCAGAAGTTTTTCCCAACATGAAGCTCTCGGACGGTACCACGCCGCTTACGCTGGCCAACGGCAGTTTGCGGTACCTGATGAGTGTGGCCAAAGAGGCTCGCGGGGGTTACGTCTGGCCTTACATGCGACACAGCAAGCGGTCGAAAAACATTGGATACGGCAGCGGGACTGCGGGCATCGGTTGGTCCTTTTTGCGCGGGGCGGAAGTGAACCGGAAGATCGATCCGGCGTTTGCCGAGGAATGCATGAAATACGCCAAGGGAGCCGTTACGTATGCCGTGAATCTAGTACTCAACTACAAAGGCCCGGGCCGACTGAAGCAGCCTGGGGGCGAAGCGGGCTTTGGGGTATGCGGCGGGGCCGCCGGCGGTGGCTTCTTGCTGATCCAGTATGCTCAAACTGTCGGCGACCGCGAGCCCGCATTGGTGCAGCGGATCAACCGGGCCGTTGAGCGAATCGCCCGGATGGTCGTCAAGTCCGCGACCGAAATCGACGGCACACTGGCTTGCCCGGACCGGACGCATTTCAAACGCGTCAACATCGCCCTGGACTACGGCCAAACCGGTATCGTGCTCGGCTTGTCCGTCGCCGGCAAATATTTGAAGAACGAGAAACTGATCGACGCCGCCAAAAAAGTGGCGAATTACATCGCCCAACGGGCTCTGCCGGAAGGGGGCGGCTACAAATTCGCCCAATTCCATCCGCTGCCAAAGTAGACCTTGGTCCGACCGTTCATCAAGAAGGCTTTGGAAAGCAGGGAAGGGGCCTGAGCACGGTCTGTCGAGCCGACGAGTGATCCGCGGAGTGGCTCGGGCGTGGTCTGATCGCGTCGCGGGTTCATGTGATCCAGGAGTGACTCGGCTTGGGCTTTTGTCGTAGGCAGAGAACAGTCGTAAGTACTCACTGGTCGGAGACGCAGCCCGTGGCCGACGCCGCCAGCGTCGGCAAGCAGCCGCTCGCTGCGTCCGCCACGAAGCCTGTGCCGGCCACATCCTGGTGGGAGACATCGTTCCACTCCACCAGTGCACGGCCGCGGACTCTCCCAAGTTGCTCCAGAAATCCGGACAAAACGCTCGCATGGTTTCCCTCGAAAGGTTCAGGCAGTGAAGCCGGAAGCGTTGTGGTGCCGCGTACGGTGGGTGGGGAATGTTTTGTCCGGTACAATGGCGGCTCGCACTGTCGCGTTGGTGTCGCGGAGATGATCGCCGAAAAACACCTTCCGAGGAAAAGGGGCACGCGATGAGAGGGCTGCTTGCTGTTGTGCTTTGGATTGGTGGCGTGGTCCCGGCGGTTTCGGCTGTGGATCTGTATGTCGCTCCAGCGGGCAACGACGCCCATCCGGGGACGAAAGAAAAACCGTTCGCAACTCTGGAGCGAGCCCGGGATGCTATTCGCGCGCTGAAAGCGAAAAAAACGCTGTCCCAGCCAATCCGCGTCCATGTGGCGGACGGCATGTACCGTATGACCGATCCGCTGGTTCTGGAGCCGCAAGATAGCGGGACGCCCGACGCTCCGATCACGTATCAGGCCGAGCCAGGCGCCCGACCCGTTTTCACGGGCGGCCGGGTCATTCGAGGGTGGAAGCGCCGGCCGGACGGCGTCTGGACGGCGCGGGTGCCTGAAGTCGCCGCCGGTCAATGGTATTTCGAGCAGCTTTTCGTCAATGGCCGGCGGGCCACGCGGGCTCGGACGCCCAACAAGTTCTACTTCTATATCCAGCAGGTTCAGCAACAACCACTCGATGGCTCATCATCGCGCCGTCCGAGACGAGCCCGGCAGATCGTCTGCCTGAGTCCCGCCGACTTTCAGGTACTGGCCAAGCTGCGCCCGGACGAACTGCGTGACGTCAACTTCATGGTCTATCACAAATGGGACAACA
>JAADHY010000382.1 GCA_013151585.1 Planctomycetota bacterium | reverse complement strand
GAGCGATTGGCGAGAGCCGCCGACTTCTGACAACGACCATTGCCTGCTTGGCGCCGGGCAGGCTCCGGTGGCGGAGATCATTCAGGCACTCTTGCAAAACGGCTACGACGGCTATTTCGACATTGAGATCTGGTCCGAGGAGCTTTGGAGGGCCAGCTACTTCGAAGTGATCCGCTCTTGCCTTTCCTATCTGCGATCTCTACCCGTCGATTCGCGCAGACAGGCTGTGGTTTGAACGCTAAACTTCAACTGTGACTTCCCGCTGATCAATCGCCGCATATGGCAAGGCCCGTTGCCCGTTTCTGCCGAGGGCAAATGCCGTGGCGGGCAACGGGGTGCAGCCAGAGTCGCGATTGCCCCGAAACGGCCCACTTGGATTCTTTCCCAACCGTAGCACTGCTTTCGAGACTCCGTTGGGGACTGGTCCGATATGCCTCACCGTACACTCACATTGGATGAGTTGGCCCGGCAGCTTGGACGGGACCGACGTGTCCTGGAAAAGATGGCTGACCGTGGTCGCATTCCCGGCCGCAAAGTGGGTGGCGTCTGGCAATTCCACCCGACCGAGATCCGGCACTGGCTCGAACAGCAGATGCGGGGCTACGACAACGAACAGTTGCAGGTGATCGAAGAGACGCAACATTCCGAAGAGGTGGACGCCGAGGTGCCGGTTTCCAGTCTCCTGTCGTTGGAAACCGTCCAGGTGCCATTGCTGGCTCGGACGAAGCGTTCGGTGATCGAAAACCTGATCGAAGTGGCCGGACGGACCTGGCAAGTGTGGAAGCCCGCCGAGATTCTCAAGGCAGTGATGGACCGCGAAGCAATTATGTCGACGGGGTTCGAGAACGGTGTGGCCATCCCGCACCCTCGGAATCCGGTCCCTGATTCGCTCGGCGCGTCGGTGATCAGCTTCGGGCGTACGCTTTCCGGCATCCCCTTTGGGGCTCCGAAGCGTCGCTTGTCGGACCTTTTCTTTTTGGTCTTATGCAAAGATTCCCGCACCCATCTGCAAGTGCTTGCCCGCTTGGGACGCATGATGCAGCTCCCCGATTTCGTCGACCGGTTGCGAGAGGCGGACGACAGCCGCACGGCGTACGAAGTCATCTGCGAAGCGGACCGACAGGTCTCGGAAAAGTGACCGTTGCGACCGCCGACCGCCCTTCTCTGCTTCGGCATGGCCTTGGCGACCTTCCGGCCGACCGCTATGCTTCCCACTTTTGGAAGCATGTGGATTGTTGAGGACGAAGCGGAGCGATGTCGGACCGACTGGAACTGCCCGAACCGTTGGATGTTCTCGCCGTCGGGGCTCACCCGGACGACGTAGAAATCGGTTGCGGCGGCACGCTAGCCAAGCTATCGCGGCAAGGCTATCGCGTGGGCATTGTCGACTTGACCGATGGGGAGCCGACTCCGGGCAGCCCGGGGCCGGAAGTGCGTCTGGCCGAGGCTCAACGGGCCGCGGAGGTCTTAGGCGTGCAGGTCCGCGTCACGCTCGACTTTCCCAACCGAAAGCTGTTCGACTGTTTTGAAACCCGTGTCGAACTGGCGAAAGTGTTCCGGCGGTATCGGCCGACGATCGTTTTGGGCATGGCCGCCAAGACACCGATGGCCTCGCCCGATCACGGTCAGGCCGTGCAAATCACCGACGCCGCCGTGTTCTATTCCCGGCTGTCGAAGTGGGATGACCAGTTTGACGGCCTGCCGCCTCACCCGATCCGCCGGCAGTTGTGGTTCCCGTTGGGACCGTCCAGCTTGAACGTGGTCCAGGGAAGTCACTATTTTGTCGTAGATATTTCCGATACATTCGCGATAAAATTAGAAGCAGTCCGAGCGTACCGGACTCAGTTCCCGCCAGCTAAGGAGCGCGTGTTTCGAGTGATTGAAAGTTTAAGTAAGTCGTTTGGCATGGTGGCTGGGTTCGAGGCGGGCGAAGTCTTCATTTCGCCGACCGCGATGGGTGTGGATGACTTGGTCCGCGCCGTCATCCGGTGAGCTCGGATCGGGACCGCGGTTCGCAAGACCTGTCGGGCCATCGCGGCCCAAGCGGACCGGCTTGGCAAGGGCGGCAAGAAAGCAGCCCGGCGAGAAGCGACACGCAGCGAAGCCGTGATCCGAAAGCAATGACCCGCCGCCCCGAAGCGGCAGACTTGTAACACACGGAATCGCTCATGGTCCAGTTCAGGTGGGGTGCGGTTTCTATCACCGGAAGCTACCGCGAAAACAACGAAGACGCGTATTGTGTCCACCCGCAAGGTTACTACTTCTTGGTGGCCGATGGGATGGGCGGCCAGTCGGCGGGGGAACGGGCCAGCGAGTTAGCCATTGAGCTGATCCCGAAGCGATTGGAAAGCGGGATGGACTTCGCCGGCGGCTCGACAGCCGATCCGGTCCGGGTGATCGACGAGGCGGTCGCTTATGCGAATTCCGAGATCATGGCCCTGAGCCAGCTTGACCCCGACTGTCACAACATGGGGACGACGATCGCTTTTGTGGTCCGTTGCGGTGAGAAATGTTACGCGGGCGGCGTCGGCGACAGCCGCGTCTATCTATTGCGCGACGAAAAACTGGACCAGCTTACTACAGACCACTCGTTGACCCAGGCCCTGGTCGACGCAAAAACGATCACCGTCGAGGAAGCGGCTAATCACCGCTATCGCAACGTTCTGTATCGATATCTCGGCACCAAAGAAGGCGGAAAGGGTACCGAGGCCACCGAAGTGGTACCTCAGCCCGGAGACCGCTTCTTGGTCTGTTCGGACGGCGTCACCGACGGGCTCAGTGACGAGGAGCTTCTGAAGATTCTCCGATCCCACAGCGATCCTCAGGCCGCAGCCGAAGCTATTGTCCAGGCCGCCGAATCCGGTGGCTCTCGCGACAACATCACCTGCGTGGTGATCTTCGTGGAATAGGGGCCGCGATCCGCAAGGCTCTACTCAACGTAGAGCGGCTCGACAGCCGATCCGGTCCGGGTGATCGACGAGGCGGTCGCTTATGCGAATTCC
>JAADHY010000259.1:2765-6340 GCA_013151585.1 Planctomycetota bacterium | reverse complement strand
CAGGCCGCCGTCCAGCTCGGAAGAGCGGCCTGCCACGAAGTAAACCGTGTCGTCCCGCACCAGCACACTGCCGTGCACGGGCCAGGCAGACTCGAACTGATCGAACGCCCCCACGAGCCGCTCGGCCGGTGCCGCACGGAATCGCCAAACCAACGCCCCGTCCGACGCACGCAGGCAATACACCCAACCGTCGGTCGAGCCAAACAGTAGACGGCCGCGGGCGTACGTCGGCGGCGAATCGATCCGCCCGCCGACAAAATAACTCCAAAGGTGACGTCCCGAGTCCGCCTTCAGGCACACGACGCCATGCTCGTCGACCAGCGCCACGAACACGCGATCGGCGACGGCGATCGGCGCAGAGACCTTCCGCCCGATCGACGTTTGCCACACCCGCTCCGCCCGCTCGCCCACCGACGCCCGAGTCGCTCCGCTCCGGCGGTTGTCGTGGCGGAACGTCGGCCAGTCGGCGTCGGGATCGGGCGCCGGACCGTCGCGCCCTTCGCCGTAGGCCGGTCCCCGTACGAGCCGAGATGCGCTAGAATCGCTTTCCGGCTTCCAGTCGGCGCTGTCAGACGCCAACGCATAAAAACCGCTGAGCTTTTCTTCGATGTAGCATTGACACGGATGCGGCGGTACGTACTGCAATCCGTTGGCCGGCATCATGCCTACATGACAGGTGCTGCGCACCCAGTTATGCACTGTGTGCTCGCCCCGGTTCAGGTCGACAAACTCCGTGCCACGTCGACTCGCCAGAATGTAGCGCACCGTCGCCTTGTTTCGGTAACAACGGTGATGGTGATGAGTCTTGAAGATCGGCCCCAGCGGAACCTTCTTCTTCAGCTCGCCGGTGTGCAAATCATAGGCGTTGACGAAGGCAGGAAACAACGACGTTTGTTTCCGACGACGACGTCCCTTTTGTCTCGCCGAGTCTTGTCCGCCCGGCGTTTCGAGCGGCTCGCGCACCAGGTTGGCGTCCCACGTCCAGACCAATCCGTCGACGACGAAAACTTCCTTCCACTCGTACCACAGATGCCCGATGTACGCCTTCGGCTGCGACCACAACAACCGGCCGGTCGTCGCATCGAATCCGGCCAATTTGTACGGGCTCGCGTGAAGGACGACACCGTCGGCGAGGATCATCGTGCCGTTCCACAAGTTGCCTTGCGAACGGATGCGTCCGGCCGTCTGGTCGCGCTCGTCCAGCGGGAAGTCGGCCCGCCACAGCTCCCGGCCCGACTGAAAATCCAGGCCGACAAGTTGCGGGCCGTCGATCAGAGCAATCACTTTTCCGTCCGTGGCCAGATTGGGTGCGGGATAAATCTTTTTCGGAACCGGAACTTTGCCATGCATCGCAGTCCATCGATAGTAATCGACCGTCGTGCCGCGGTAGACTTTCTGACTGCGCCATCGGATGCGGCCCGTCGCGGCGTCGATGGCCAGGACTTGCAAGCGCAACGGCTCGCCAACTGGCGCTGAGGTGATCAAGGTCCCGTCGACATACAGAATCTCGCTGGCGTGTTCGGTTCCGTCGTAGGTTTTCAGAATCCGGCCGGTCCGAGCGTCGAGTTCGGTGATCGGCGCGTCGTAGCCGAGCGTCACGTAAACCCGATCGCCGACTGCGACCAGCCGCTTGCGAATGTCCAGCGGAAAATCGCCCGGCCGAGGCGTGAACCAACTCGGCTTCCACTCGCGCCATCCCCAGCGACGGATCGGCACCTTCCAAAGCAACGCCCCGTTGAAGGCATCGCGAGCGATCAGGCTCCATTTGTCCGGCAGCGGGTAGGGACCGCGCAGGCTGATCGGCGCCTCGTCGCAGATGTAGAAGATGCGGCCGCGAGCCGTCACGACCGTGCTGATGCTCGAGTCGCTCTCGTGCGAGCGAAGCCAAAGAGGCGGGCCGACCCATTGCAAATGAACTGGCGGTCCGACCACACGATCGTTGGCCACGGCGTTGCCGTCCGGACCGTGAAGATAGTGAGTCCATTCGTCGATGCCGTCCGGCCACGGCTTGCGAAAGCATAGCCACGAGCCGGCAAGAGCCGCGTTGGCCTGAAGCGGTTCGGCTCCCAGCTTGCGCAACTGATCGGCAATCGCACGGCCCGGGCCACCGTCAGCCGCCGACCAACGCAAAAGAATCGTGCCGAGCGGCGCGCTCACGCGGAACAACTCAGCCGCTGCTGCCGCCGCGTCCTGCTTGCTCCAGATTCCGGACGATTCGACCACGACGAGGTTCAACAAATTGTCGGTGTACGGCAGAGCTCCGCCGCTGTAAGTTTGCCCGGAGATCCGATCCGCAATTGCGCGTTCAGCGGCTTTGCGTCGCAGTTGCCTGCAGATGCGCTCCTCGGGACAAAGCAGATGCACTTGGAACGCCCCGAGCCGGACGAACGCTTCCGCCAGCTCCAGATCGGCCGCTCCGACGATCGAACAGAAGCCGCCCGAGCGGTCACTGAGTTCAACCAAAGTCGCCGCTTGGTCGAGCGTCCGGTCGGCAGCGACCGAGTTTTCCGTTTTGATCGTGGTGCCCCATCCCGTGCCGAAAGCAGACAACACCACAAAAGTCCAAAGGGCCGACCGGCCCAAGTCGAACCGCATCGGCCGAGCTTGGCTCCCCCGGCCGAACGCCGCTCGCTTGCGATCCGATTCCCTCGGAAGCACTAATGCGCTAATCATCATAATCACGTCTCTCCCACGAGTTGCGGCAACTCCGGCAACGACGGCCTTCTCACCGGATTGCGTCCGGGTTTACCCATACATACGCATCAGGCCGACTGGCCCGATCCGTCGTGCCCGCTCGATTCTTCGACCGAACCTTTCATCACCTCTTTCAGCTCCTCTGCCGAGAGCGCCGCATCGAAAAACTGAACCTCATCAATTATTCCGCGGAAATGCGTGGTCAGCTCGGCCGGGCTGTTGCCGGCATCGAACCCGATCTCCATCCCCCTTGACCACAGTCGCTGAGGAGCAGTCCGGGGATGTTTGTGCTCGCCGCCAACCTGCCATCGACGAAAAGCTCGATCCGGTCCGTCCGCACTACGCCAGCCAGGTGGACCCAGCGGCCGGCGACCTGCTGATCCGCTCGAGCGATGTAAGCGGGTCGGTTCTGTTGCCGCCGGATGCCGAAACACGGCCGGCCCTCTTTCAGGTACAGCGAAAAACCACAGAAAGCTCCGCCGCGAGCGACGACGACGCCTTCATCAGCCGCCGCCTTCACCCACGCAGCAACCGTAAACTCCCGGTCCGCCATCGGCAGATTCGCCGGCCGCCCCAGCTCGACATAGCTTTTCCCGTCGAACTCCAGCGCACGGCCGATCCGGCCCTCCACGGTTTTGCAGCCGAGCACTTTGCCATTGTTGCCGTGGCCGGTTCGGTCTTTGGCCATACCGCCGCCGGCCTCGTCGAACCTCCACCAGCCCATCAGCCGTCGCAGGGGGGAAAGGTCCTCAGCCGCTTGAGCCGCGGCCTCACGCACCGTTGCATCGCGTTCATGTTCGAGCAGCTCCAGCAGCATCTTACGGCAAGCCGGATTTCCGATCGCTGCCAACTGTCTGACAGCGAACAGCCGGACGTGTGGA
>JAADHY010000259.1:0-2660 GCA_013151585.1 Planctomycetota bacterium | reverse complement strand
CGGCTGAAGAGCTTGGTCGAGTTGTGTTCCAGCCAACTCTCGCAGCAGCGGGCCCACTAATCGTGCGTCAGCGCTGGCTGCGAAGGTCTCGATCAACCGCGGTACGAGGTCTGACACCCGCAACTCGCGTAAGGCCCACGCTGCTTGGTCGCGCACGCACCATTCCGAGTCCCGTAACGCCTGCAGTAAAGCGTCAGCGGCTCGTGGGTCTTTCAATTCGCCCAACGCCCAAGCGGCATAGAACCGCACGGTGCTGTCAGGATCTTTCAGAGCACGAATGAGTGGCTCGACCGCCCGCGGGTCGCGAATGCGGCCCAGCGCACGAGCAGCTTCGCTCCGCACTTGCGGCGATCGGTCAGACAAAGCATCGATCAGCACAGGAAGAGCCTGTTTTGCCCGTAGCTCGCCTAACCGGTTGGCCGCGACCGCTCGAACCCGGGGCACTTCGGATTGCAAATCTTCCGCAATACGACGCCACGCTGGCCCGGTGTCCGCCGCACATGCCGCGATTCCAATCAGCGTTACCCGCACTGCCGTTAACTGAGCCAGTCGGTACATAGTGGTGCGAACCTCGTTCTTGAGCCCAACAAGGGCCAACCGCAAGAAACAAGCCCCCTCATGCTGCATCACAGCCAAAAGCTTGGGGCTGGAGTTGATTGTAGTGTACCCGTCTCGATTGCTTCTCGCGGGCGAGACGCCCACGCCACAACAAAGCCTGATCCCCATTCTCCCCATCGACAGAGCGCCAGCCGATAACTGCACTGCTCGTGCAGTCGCAACGTTACTCGGCTGAATTGCAACTCTACACCACGGGATCAATCGCTTGCAACCGGCCCGAGGCTGTGTTACGACAGCGTCGAACGCAGGCTGATCGCGGAGAGGAGGTGCGATGTTCCGAGACAGAACGGCGTTGGCGTTTGTATTAGTCATCGATCTGGCCGTTGGCGCGGGCATTGGTTCAGCGGAGGAGGTCGACGCGCGGCTTGAGAAAATGCCGGCGGAGCTGACGGTTAAGAATCCTGGGCCGGCCGTCACGCCGACGCTTTATCTGATCGGGATGCCGGATCGCGCGGCCGAGCCGGTACGAAAGACCAAGGGCGTGCGCCTCAACGGCGTGCGATTGACCGAAACGCTGCTGAGCGAAAGCGTGTTGATCCTCTACCCGGACGGCACGGGGCAATGGGGCTATCATGCCGGGTTCGATATCTTCCGCGAACCGCACTGGCAGGATGGCCGGCGCATCGATCCGCGCACCCTGATCGAATACGACAAATGGCGATACGACCCGCTCGAGCGGGTGTATCGGGTTGGCGGCGACATGAACTTGCTGCGACTGTACGACGGTCGCCGTTCGCGACCGGCCCGGTACGAGATTGCCTTCCCGCCGCCGATGTTGATCCGCACGCTCCGCGTCGCGTCCAACTGCGATCAACTGAACCGGCCCGGCGTCGTGGTCACGGTGCGTCTCTGGGCCGATCGCAGCCGCAGCGAGCTCATTGGGCAAAAGCGAGTCGGCCAAGTGCAGGACGCGAAGCGCTTCCCGATCGTTTTCGAGGACGTGAACTGTGCCGGTGTTGTGCTCGAGCTTTCAGCGACCGATCCAGCCGGCAAGCCGGTTGATCTCTATTGGACGTTTTTCGAAGCCGTGCTGGACGCCGGCGGCGTGTCTTTGCCACGACTCAGCTCGGGCGTCAATCACATTACGGTCGAAGACGACCCGGATAGCTCGCACCGCGTTCGGCTCGTGTTGCGTTGGGAAGACCGCCCGGCCGCGGACCGGGTCTGGGACGATTTTGAACGTTCCGGCCGCTGGCGAGGCGGTTCGGTCATCAAAGGGTCGCGAGCGGACGGGCTGGCTTTCACCGGCGAGCGGTTTCTGCGAGTCACTTTCCCCGCCGACGGCCGCAGCTTCGGCATCGAGAGGCCGGTCAGCGGCGAAGACTGGTCGCGATTCAATCGGATCGGCTTCGCTGTACGAGCCCGGCAGCCGGCACCAATGCGAGCGATCGCCTTGGGCATACGCAACGATGAGGGCCGGTTTCAATACCTTCGATTCAAGCCGCGGGCACGCTGGCGGTTCTTCGAGTTCGACATCAGCCGGCTGCAGCGCGACCGCGTCACCGCTTTGCGCTTCCATTGGTTTGCCACGCCTGGGTTCAGGCGGCCCGAGCAGCCATGTCAGTACGACATCGACAGCCTCGCCCTCTGGCACGAGGAGGCGCCATCCCGGCCGGCCGCCCCACCTTTGCCCGAGCACGTAGCCCGCTACCGGTCACCGTACGATGAGGTCACCCCGAAAGCGCGACCGGTGCCGCCGATTCAACGCTGGTTCCCCATGGGCATCTACGACGGCATCTGCTCACGCAGCGACCAGGAATGCCGCTGGCTGTTCGATCAAATGAAGCGGCTGCATATGAACGCCGTCTACGTATCGAACGGCCGGGTGGAGGAGCTGGAGCGGATTCTGCCGCTGGCCGAGGCACGCGGCATCCGGCTGATCTATCAAGGCACAAGCGACGGGGCGCTGTACTATTTGCATCTGGCGACGCGCACGGCCCGCGTTCAGTCGTACGAGCGGACGCTTGCGCCGCGTGCGAGGGAATGGATTCCGAAGTTTCGCGACCGCTGGGGTCTGGCCGCCTGGAGCTTGACCGAAGAGA
>JAADHY010000373.1 GCA_013151585.1 Planctomycetota bacterium | reverse complement strand
GCGCCGCCGCACCGTCTTCGGCTCAGCCTCGATCAGCCGCGTGGCTTCGTCTTCGCTCGTCTGGTCGTCGGGCATCAGATAGACGGCGAAGATACGCGAGCCCGTCGGGCCGCCCGGCGGGTTCTCGATCGTGACGACCATCCGGTTCGTGTCCAGCCGATCCAGCTCGATATGCCGGATGATGAACGCTCGGTTGACCCGGTTGCCTTGGCGGTCAGGACGGGCGAGCGTGCCGAGCAGGACCGACTGGCCGTTGCGGCCACGGGCCAGAATGCGGTGCTCCGGCCCGTCCGCGCGGTTCCAATCGAGGTCGTTGCCGTAAACCCACAAAGCGGCCCGTGAAGGCGGCTCTTTCAAGAATCGCTGCGTGTGTGTTTCGAGCCATTGTGTTTTGGTCAGCGTGCGCCCGCGAGCCAGGTCGCCCGGATCGTACCACGACTGGGCGACCGTTTGCGAGTCGAGCAGCCGCTGGACGTACGGCCCCAGCCCGGCGGTGGCGTAGCGGCCCTCGGGCGAACGAATAAACGCTTCGATGGCCTTGACCTTTGGCTCGCACGCCGCGGCAACAGCCTTCATGTCGACTGCCGATGCCGATCCGATCCACCGCTGGCTGCCCGGCTTCTCTACGAAGCGAGCCACCGTGTTCAGATAGTCGGCGACCAGTTCGGTGTACCGCAGCCCGTTTTCCATGAGCCTGACGCGTGCGGCCGCTCCAGGATCGACGACCACACGCTTCGCCTCGGCCAAGTCGCTTCGCAGCGCCCGGAGGAGCTCGGGCGTGAACAGCTTCCACATCTGCCGGAACGCTCGCTGCTGAGCCACATGCAGGCCGGATTCGGCCATGGCCCGCTCGAGCCGCTCGTGGTACCGTCGCATCGGCCCGGCCGCTTCGGCGTAGGCCTTCTTGTAGAAATCATCCAGCAGCAGGTCGACGTCAAGGTCCACGTTCCAGAGCAGCTTGCTGGCCACGTAAAACCCCAGCCCGTTGTTCGCATGGTTGCCGGACCATTGACTGGCCACGCCCACGACACCGTGCTGGCGCAGGTACGGCAAGTCGCGCCGCAACATGTGCACGATGGGCCAAGGCAGGCCGCACCACGATGCCTTGTAGTAGTACTCGTAGAACATGATCCGGCGGCAGACCTTCGACCAACCAAGAGCATACCGGTTGAAGTACCGGTTGTCCGGGCACGCCGGGTCGCCCAGAAAATGGTTGTGGCAAGTAAACCGGCAGAACTGCACCACCACGTTGTCGGGCAGCTCGAACGGCGGCGGAGCCAGGTACGTGTGATAAGCGATGGTCTTGATGAGCAGCTTGGGATGACGGCGGCGCACCCGCTCAGCGATCCGCTTTGTGAAGTCGAACACCAGGCGCGTGTTGCGGGCCGGGTACGGAGCGTCCGGGTCGCGCAGCTTGCGGCAGTTCGGGCAATCGCAGAACTGCTGCGTATCTTCCGGATCGACGCTGATCATGTCGATCGACGGGTCGGCGGCCAATTGCTCGTCGATCGTTTTGACGGCCGCCGCGACCACGTCCGGGTTCGTTGTGCAGAGGTTGACGCGGACATGCGGCCGCGTCGGATCGACCCGCCGGCCGCCCGCCTCCGCGTAGTACTCCGGATGCTCCTTCCAATACCGTGCCGGCGGCACCAGCGAGCACCACGTGTGGACGAACCACCGGATGCGGAACTCGTCCGGCTCGTTCACGGCCACGTTCAGGCGGTTGAACCGAGCACAGGCGGCATCGCGCATGATCCAGCGAATGGCAAAGTCGGGCCGGGACACCTCATCGATCCGCCCGACGCGAAGCGTTCGCGTCTTCGGAACCACGATGCCCGTCTCGCTCGGCCAGAACCACCGGCAACCGAGATAATGTTCCAGGAACGCCGAGACACCGAACAGCGTGCCGAGGTTCGTTGCCCCGGCGATGACCAAGTCGTCGCCCACGGACCGGATGACGTAGCCGTCCGGGCCGAGCTTCAGCGCATCGGCGGACGTTTGGAGCCGCCGCCAAGCGCCCCGCCCGCCTAGCCAGACGCGCGGCCCGTTGGCCGGTGGTTCCGTTCGAACCGGCAACCGCGTGCCGGTGATTCGCTTCAGCCAGCCGTTGAGCTCCTCGGCCGGGTTTGTCCCCGATTTCGGCGGCGTGCAGACAATGGTCGCCACCGGCCGGCCCTCTTTGACCCACACGGTCCACGGCGGCTTCATCTCCGGATACAGCCCGGCGCGGCCGACGCCGGCAGCCGCCACCCAGATCACCCAGGCCGCACCGCCCACCTTCCACCAAAAGCGGCCCGACGATCGACCGCCGTCCCTGTTCCCGTTGTAGTCGGTTCTTCGTTTCATGTTGCTTGCTCCCAGTGCGTCCGCAGGCTTTTTTCGCAACCGACGGCCTGCCAACGGAGCCGCCGGGCCGGCAGCACCGCCTTGTTGTCGCGTGCATTTGCCATAATACCCTCTTCTCATCGCATCCCCCAGGGCCCCGTGATAAACCCATCCCCACAAACGTCCCGGCGAAAGAAGCCTCAGTGATTTCGCTCGGAGAATTTCTTTGCCTGCATTGATTTGTGGGGCCCACGATGCGCACAATCAACGCCAAAGCGATGCAAGTAGCCGTTACGATCAAAACCGATGTGCTGGGATCGGTTGCGTCATGATTACCATCGCTTTGCGGGACGAGATGTGTGCGTCGTTCACGTTTCGTCGCGAAAACCGTTACAAGGGCCGCCGCGTCGGGCGTCGGCGTGAGCTGGAGAAAGGACGTTTGCAGGACGAGGAGTGACATCAATGGCTGACAGCGCACCACGGACTAAGACGAATAATGGGGCCAATCGGCGCGAGTTTTTGGAGCAGGCTGCGTGCGCCGCGGTGGGGACGGCGTTGACGGGAGCCCTCACGGCCGGCGTGTATGCCGGGGAAAACAACACGATCCCGGTTGCGTTGGTCGGCTGCGGCGGCCGCGGGACGGGAGCCGCATCGCAGGCGCTTTCGACCAAAGGCCCCACCA
>JAADHY010000278.1 GCA_013151585.1 Planctomycetota bacterium | reverse complement strand
GCCACGCCGAGCGGACTGGCAACCAAGAGGGTGAAGGGCAGGATCGCACCAGCGGATGGAGCCGTGCGGAAGCCTTCTGGGCTGGTGATGCCCTGCGCGGCCCAACACAACTGGCCAAGCTGCTCCTCCGTGAGTCGCTCGCTGGTGAATTCGCGCAACGACCGACGACGTGCCAAAGACTCCGTCAAAGACATTCCGCCGCGCGTCGTCGCCATCGGCAATCGCTGTTCGTGTCTCGCTTCCATCGCTTGGCTCCCCTTTCGCCCGCATCAAAGAGACCGGCCGTGCCGAACGCGTCTGCGGCGACGCCGTTCCAGCCACGCACTCTGACCGGCGTGAGGGACCGACTCTTCTGAGTACCTGCTCACTACTTTGGCGCCGAGGCTGGGATTCCAAATTTCGTCGTTCCTTTCCAGTCCCAGGTTACCACTTTGGCTGAAATCCGTGTACAATAAAAGAGGAAGGACCCGACAGACCGAGGAGGTAATCCTCTATCTGGAACCGGATGCCAACCACCGGTTGAATCCATCCTTTTATTAAGCCAGCCAAGCCCCCACACCGTTTTGACTGCCTGATCGTTAAGAGACGCAATGGTCGAGAGAGCGGCTGACGCATTCTTCCGTGCCGGTGGCGGAGGTCGTACGGTGCGGGCAGTCAAGCACAGCGCGGGAATTGCAACCGTAGAACCAGCCGCTTGGTGACAGGCGCGAATCCCACCCGAGGAGACCCATGGCGCGGCAACAGGTAACGCAGCTTGCAGTCGGGTCTTTTGCCATTGGTGCTGCTCTTTTCGTGGGCGTGGTCATCTTCTGCGCGGTCGTGCAGTTTCGCCAGTCCACTGAGAGCCGAGCCGCGGGAGCTCAGGCCGCAAAGGTTCTCGCCCAGGTCCGGCTGGTGTCGGACGATCGTCCAGCGATGGAGCCTACCGGCCGCTCGGATCGCCGAGCCTCTTCCACGGCCACCGGCTCCGACCCGTTGGAGCGGCGAATGCAGCAGCTCCGGCTGCGCATGGTCCGGGAACAGCTTGAAAGTCGCGATATCACCGACCGGCGAGTCCTCGACGCGATGCGACGGGTGCCCCGTCACCTGTTCGTTCCGGAATCCAGCCGAGACGCCGCTTATGAGAATCACCCGCTGCCGATCGGTTACGGGCAGACGATCTCGCAGCCGTACATCGTTGCTTTAATGACACAGTTGGCGCGACCCAAACCTACCTCGCGTGCGCTGGATATCGGAACCGGGTCCGGCTACCAAGCCGCCATTCTGGCGGAACTGGTGAAGGAGGTTTATAGCGTCGAGATTCTGAAACCGCTGGCGGACTCCGCTCGAGAACGGCTAAAAGCCCTTGGTTACAAAAACGTCCACGTCCGCTGTGGCGACGGATATCGCGGCTGGCCCGAAAAGGCGCCGTTTGACCTGATCATCGTAGCGGCCGCCCCCGACCATATCCCCCAACCGCTTATTGAGCAACTTGCTCCCGGCGGTCGACTGGTGATTCCCGTCGGACGCTTCTTCCAGAATCTGATCGTCGTTTCGAAGGACCGGACGGGAGCCGTTCGCAAAGAGGCGGTTACCCCGGTCGCCTTTGTCCCGATGACCGGCGAAGCTCAGCGGGTCAAGAAATAACCGGGACAAGTCCCGTTGAATTGACACCCCCACGTCTCGCGGTAGAATCAGTTCTCGGTTCGACTTGGGTGTCTCGGAGCACTCGGGGTGCTCGGAGAAGAATAGGGAAAACGGTGCAAATCCGTTGCGGTCCGGCCGCTGTGACCGGGGACGAATGCTGCAAAAGGCCACTGCGGACCCTCTGTCCGTGGGAAGGCGCAGCAAGAGGATGATCCGGAAGCCAGAAGACCTGCCCAACGTCGGTTTCGCAAGCGGGACCTTCCACGGAAAGGCGTTGCGTGCATGATCGATGGCTCTTCGACTCGTGCCAGCACTGCCTGATGTCGGTGGGCTCCTCGGCGCTTGATGCGGTCTGTCGTTCTCGGATGCTCCGCAAGCGACCAGCCGAGGAGTCGGGATCAGACGGGAGCGGATGTCATTGAAGGGGCAGTGCGGTTCTCTGGCCACGAGGTAATCTCTTCTTTTCCTCGCACGGACGGGTGGCATTGCGCCGCGCTGTTTGCTCCCACGACTCTCAAACCATCCTGCTGGAACGGTCGGTTTCGGTCCGTGTCCGCTCGTCGGTCCGGAGGATGTCCCGCGGAAGGCCACGCCGTCGCGCCTCACCTCGCGACGGCGCAGCAGACAGAGAGGATGTGCAATGCTCTTCCGATCAAACGTCATTGTTTCCGAACGAACCCTTTCTGACGCCACGAGGTGGATAGGCCCGTCCGTCGCAAAACCCATCACGCTCGCACGAAAGCCCAGTCCTTGTCGACTCGGCCGACGCGGCTTCACCCTGATCGAGCTCCTGGTCGTCATTGCGATCATCGCCATATTGATCGCACTGCTCTTGCCCGCTGTCCAACAGGCGCGAGAAGCCGCCCGTCGGACTCAATGCCGCAACAACCTGAAGCAATTGGTCCTGGCGGTCCACAATTACGCCGATCTGTATCGCGAGCATTTTATTCCTTACAACATCCCGAGCCAGCAACGGATTCAGGACCTGCTTTCGTTCAACTTCGCAACAACGGCTCCGGATACGTACTGGTTCGGCGACGTGCTGACGGACAGTGCCACGGGCGAAAAGACGCTCATTTTCGAAAACGGCTGTCTGGCGCCCTTCATGGAATCGAATCGGCAGTCGTATCAGTGTCCGAATTTCGGCGAGGCCCAGGTGGACCGTGTCAAGTTCGGGAACAAGATGACGAGCGGCTACGCATACAACCGCGAGTACCTGGGCAAAGGCGTGGCTTTTGACTGGTGGTCATTTCCACCGAAAGCACGACCCGAAATTCACCGCTTTCGGGATGTGCGTCAAATGTCCAACACCATCATCTTCGCCGACAGCGCCGTGATCAACTGGTGGTCGAACTGGGGCCAGACGATCCTGGAAGAGAACT
>JAADHY010000545.1 GCA_013151585.1 Planctomycetota bacterium | reverse complement strand
GACCTGATCGTCGCCAACCAAAACTCGCAGTCGCTGTCGGTGCTCTGGAACAAAGGGGATGGGACGTTCCTTTCCGACACGCCGGTGGCATTGCCGTTCCGTCCGTCGGCTTTGGAAGCCGGAGATGTCGAAGGGGACGGCGATTTGGACCTGGTGATCGCTGACGCCGCCGCAGGGAAGGTTACCGTCTGGACTAACGACGGGACCGGCCAATTCCGAGCCGGTGCGACGGTCTCTGTGGGGGAATCTCCTCAGGCCTTATTCGCGGCCGACCTAGACAGCGACGGTGACTTGGACTGGGTCGTCGCCAATTCCGCGGCCGACAACTTGTCTATTCTGAAGTGGGACAACGGCGCGGACACGCTGGCTGTCGCGGCGACCGTTTATTCCGGAGGTGCTCAGCCGCAATCGGTCACGGGAGCCGATTTCGACGCAGATGGCGATATCGATATCGCTGTCGCCAATACCGGTTCGGATACCGTCGCCGTCCTGCTGAATCAGGGGGATGGCACGTTCAGTGGAGCCGTTCCCTTCGCCGCCGGTCCGCGCCCGGTGGCCGTTCTGGCGGCCGATGTCGATGGCGACGGCCCTCGGGATCTGGTCGTCGTGAACCAACCCACGTCCGGCGCCGGCACCATCAGTGTTCTGGTCAACACCAGCGAGACATCGGGCCTGGGCGGACGCGACCTGGCCGAAGGCGCCGATGCCAACGGACCGTACGTTGCTGCTCCCATCCCCGACGTCACCGTCAACGAGGACTCTGCTGACAGCATCATTGATCTGTTTGCCGCTTTCGAGGACCCCCAAGATCCCGATTCTTCACTGACGTTCACAGTTTCGTCCAACACGAACTCGTCGCTTTTCACGGCGACCTCGATTGACGGTACGGCGGGGACGTTGACGCTGGATTACGCCCCCGACGCTTTTGGTACGGCCGAGATTACGGTCCGGGCAACCGATCCCGGCGGACAGTATGTGGAAGACACGTTCCTGGTCACGGTGAACGCCGTCAACGACGCGCCGGTTGTGAACATCCCGAAGGGTTACTACGCCACGGACGAGGGGCAGATGTTCGCGGTGTCGGGCTCCTTCGTCGACGTCGACACCAACGACACCTGGACCGCGACCGTGGACTACGGTGACGGGTCCGGCGTTCAGGCTTTGTCGCTGAACCCTGACAAGACATTTCAGCTAAGCCACCGGTACGCAGACGAAGGCACCTATTGGCTAACAGTCAACATTACGGACGGGAGCGGCGAAACCGCTTCGGACACAGCGGGCGTTTTCGTCTGGAGCGTCGCTCCGACTGTGAACATTTCCGGTACGCCATCTGTCGATGAAGGCTCCGCATACACACTTAACCTGTCGGCGAGCGATCCGGGGAGCGATACCATTACGGGATGGACAATCGATTGGGGAGACGGGACCGTTCAGACCATCTCCGGGAATCCTTCTTCAGTCACCCATGTGTACGACGACGGACCGAACACTTACGCAATAAAGGCGATTGCTTCGGACGAAGACGGTGCGAAGGGAATCGGCCCGGCACCAGAGATCGTCGCGGACTTCAACGACGACATGCAGGGCTCGGCACCTGCCGCAGGATGGTCATATCTCTGGAACAAGAACGGTCCAATCGGCGATTCGGCCAATTATGTTCCTCTGATTTGGTCTGGAGTCACGTACGACGCAGATGGTGTTCCAGGAGGTCCAGCCCCAGGTGACGGTAAGTATATAAATATGCGCAAGATGCGAGGACATCCGGGCGCCGGCGTTGCGGAGGGCAGTGCTGTCGATCGGTATGCAATCGCGGCGTTTACTGTCTCACGTCCTGGTTTTTACCGGATTGTTGACAGCTCAATCACGCCGTGGCATCCCAATGGAAACGGGAACGGCATCGAACTAGTCATTCTCGTGAACAACACGCTCGTTGACAACTCCCGTCAGATCGTTCCGCCGCAGACGACTGCATCATTTGATCAGCCCCTGGGCTTGCTCAGTACCGGTGATACCGTGTACGTGGCCATCGGACCAAACTCCAATTCAGGGGCCGACCCATTCTCGTTGGACTTTTCGCTTGCCCTGGACCCGGCTGGTCTGTCAGTGGAGGTCCGCAATACCCAACCCGTATTTGATCTCCCAACTCAAGTGTCACTCGACATCAGCAAGGATCCTCAACTGCTTCTGTCAGCACTTCCCATTGTCGACGCCGGTGCAGACACCTGGACCGGCACGGTAGACTATGGAGACGGCTCGGGCCTTCAGAGTTTGGCCATCGACCAGACTGCGAAGACCTTTTCCCTTTCGCACACGTACGCTCAGGCCGGCACCTACACGGTTACCGTCACCATCAGCGACGACGACGGAGGCACGCATAGCGATCAGTTGACCGTCTACGCCCAAAACCCGCCTGTAGCCCAGCCGGACGATGTATCCACCGATGAGGACACGCCGATTGTAATCAACGTGTTGGCCGATAACGGCCACGGGCCCGACACAGATCCTGACAACAACATCAACGTGACCAAGACGATCGCGCTCACGGTCCCTACTGCCGGGACTCTGACAAACAACGGCGATGGGACTTTCACATTCGATCCGCGCGGCCAGTTCGATTCTTTGACCAGCGGCCAGTCAGCCACAGCGACGTTCACTTATCAGATTGAAGATGCCAACGGGGCGAAAGCGTCTGCTACGGTCACGATCACGGTGACGGGCGTTAATGACGCACCAGTGGCGAATGACGACACCTGGACGATTCAGGAGAATACGCCCCTGACGGTTTCGGTGCCCGGCGTTTTGGCCAACGATAGCGACGTGGACGGACGAAAGTCGTATTCGGAAATCGTCTTGGCCGACGGGCCTTTGGCGTATTGGCGGTTGGGCGAATCTTCGGGACCTCCGTTTGTCGACGCGACCGGCAACGGCCGCAATCTGACCAGCGTTTCTGGCAACCCGGAATACGGCCAGCCCGGCGCGATCATGGGCGACCCGGATACCGCGATCCGATTCGACGGACAAGC
>JAADHY010000544.1 GCA_013151585.1 Planctomycetota bacterium | reverse complement strand
TCCAGACCAACCAGCGACGACAGCACTCTCGGCCGAGTCACGTCCGACACATCGATGATCGCCAGCGAGCCACCCTTTCCCGGCACGAACGCCAGCCTTCCCTGCACCTCCACGTCATGCGGACGGTTCAACGCCTCATCATCATGCACCAGCCCAACCAGCACGAACGGCTCTCGGCCGAACGCGACGGCAGCCAGCGCCAAGATCGACACGATTGTGCTAACAAGAGCTCGCTCCATCGCTTGAGGTCCTCAAAGCTTTCGCGTCGAAACAGCCTTCTGTTCGCTCGTCGGAAACAGGAAAATGCAGGCACTCGCCGCAGAGATTACCGACCGACGCCTTTCCGCACAATCAAGCCGCTTTCAGAGTCCTTAAAGGCTCGCGATTGAGCGGAACCACCGCGGGCGGGCAATCGCAAGTCGATGAAAAGGATAGAGGGCAGCCAGACGACATCGCCGAGCAAGATGGGCTTCAAAGAAAAGCGATGCGTGGAGAGCGTTGAGGAAGACGACAAGCTTTGGCTGTCCAGAGAATCCGGTGTCAGGTCTTGATTTATGACTTATCAACGAGTGGCAATGACCTACGACGTATCCTTGGCAGCCCGTCGTGGCCTGGAACATCGTCTCCAGACGCAAAGGACTTCTCTGTGGGCCGAAGGAAGAAACGGGCTCTCCCGGCACGATAAAGTTAAGCCGAAACCTGACCCTGTTAGCCTATTGGCCTGCTACTTCCGGATTGCAATCTGCCGCGCGTCGGCCATGCACGGTCCGTCACGACGGAACTGACCGATATGCTCCAAGACGCTCGCGGTTGGTTCAATGTGGTGGCAGTCGGGACTGCCATTTGAATTTGCGTGGTTCGTTTCCGTGGGCTTGGCCGGAGCGATCGGGTTTGTGATACTTGTGCTCCGTCGGTAGTTTGGTGATGCTGGCACGATGTCTCACCGGATTGTGGGTGCGCTTGCAGTGCTTGGATTTGCCGTGTGTGCTTGTCACGACGCGAAGAGACAAGAGAAAGCGGTAAGGACGATCACGCAACCAGAGCAAGGCGGAATTCCGGAAGGAGACAATCCCGAGCCCCCCCTGCGGACGGGCTCCCAGCGCAAAGGTCAGCTTTGTCGCAGGCCGCGGATCAGAGTAAATTCCGAGCTGATGTTCGCGGTCCCGAGTCCGTTCCCAACAGTGTTGCCACGCAGCGGTTCTGCCGCCCGCTCAGCTTTGACTGAATCGACTGCGAGGAGAAAGATGCTGAAATCGATCACGAAGAATTCGCTAGTCCGTTCTGTGTGGCGATTATCGCGCTCGACCTTGATGATGCAAGGGACGATCACGTATCTGCTGGTCTTTGTCGTTGTGCCGTGGGGATGGGCGGCCGAACGGACCGATTGGTTGTCCCGAGCTGGTTGGGGAGTGATGACACACTATCTGGCCGCGCCGCCCAGTTCCGCCGGAGGCAAGGAAGTGACGGCCGAGATGTGGAATCGGCAGGTCGATGCGTTTGACGTCGAGCTTTTCGCCAACCAAGTGGCCGCGACCGGCGCCCGGTATGTGCTTTTCACGATCGGTCAGAATTCGGGGCATTACTGCGCGCCGAACGCTACCTATGACAAGTTCGTTGGCATCCGCCCGAGCAAGTGTTCCCGGCGCGACCTGATTGCCGATTTGGCCAAGGCCCTGAAAAACCGGGACATCCGGTTGATGGTCTATCTACCGAGCGGGGCTCCGGCGGCCGACCGAGTTGCACGTCGGAAACTGGGATGGCGGTGGGGACGCAAAGGCGGTTGGCAACTGCCGGGCGAGCCCGTGGGCGGGCGTCTGGCCGACTTCCAACGACGATGGGAGGCGGTGGTGCGTGAGTGGTCGTTGCGTTGGGGGGACGCCGTCGCGGGCTGGTGGATCGACGGCTGCTACTTCGCCGACCAGATGTATCGGTTCGACGATCCGCCGAACTTCGCCAGCTTTGCCGCCGCGCTGCGCGCCGGCAACCCGGACGCGATCATCGCGTTCAATCCGGGCGTGCGCGTCCCCGTGATCGCTCACACGAAATACGAAGACTACACGGCCGGCGAGGTCAACTTGCCTCAGCTTCCCCAAGCGGTCGCTGCGTGTCCTGGTCGCTGGATCGAACGTGACGGCGCGAAAATTCAATTCCACATCTTGACGTTCCTTGGAAAATCTTGGTGTCGTGGCGATCGGCCGCAATGGCCGGACGACAAGATCGTCGCGCTGACACGACAACTGATCCGGAAGGGGGGAGCGATCACCTTTGATGTGCCCATCCGGCCCGACGGCGAAATCCCCGAGCCGTTCCTCTGGCAGCTTCAGGCAGTGGGCCGGGCGATTCCCCAGACGATTGTCCCTCGAAAGGAAATCCGCTTTTTTGAGCAAAACAAGACCGTGGGACTTTACACCTGGATGGAAAGATTCCGCTACCGAGTCCCACCGGGTACGTTCACCATGGCAAACGGCGTGCTTCACTTCAATGGAGAAGGGAACGGTTACCTCTGCACGACGAAGCATTTCCGCGACTACCATCTGGTGGTCGAGTATCGCTGGGGCGAACATACCTCGGGCGATCGCAAGACCATGGCCCGATCCTCCGGCGTCTTTCTGCACGGCCGCTCGCCAGACGGGGCCTACGAGGGCAAATTCATGGCGGGACTGGAATGCCAGATCATCGAAGGCGGCACCGGCGATTTCGAACTGTTGCCCGGGAAGAATCCCGACGGGACCGAAATCCCGCGATCTGTGGAGATCACCGTCGAAACGGCCGACCATCGCGACTACGCCGGCCAACCCGTCTGGAAGAAGGGCGGCAAGCGGGTCACGTTGGCCGATCGACGAGGCTATCGGGTCAGTTGGTTCAACCACGATCCAGACTGGAAGAACATCACCGGCTACAAACCGAAAAGCGATCTGGCCAGTCCCGGCAAGCAATGGACGCGGTTGGACATCATCTGCGACGCAGACCGCGTCCAATATTACGTGAATGGCGTGCTGGCGAACGAAGCGTTCAACGTGCGG
>JAADHY010000195.1 GCA_013151585.1 Planctomycetota bacterium | reverse complement strand
AAGAAATCAGTGAGGAAGGCCGGGACATTGCGTGCGGGCAGCGTCATCTTCCCGTCGGCCAGGCGAGTCGTTCCCTCACCGACCCGACCGCCCAGGCGGACAACGTAGTGCGGAACCAGCCGGCTTTTCACACGTCGGGCCGCCCCGGAAAGGGAAACGTCACCGATCGGATGTCGGCCGCAAGCGTTAGGACAACCACTGATGTAAACACGCAAGTTTCCAAGCTTCTCCAAATCGATCGCGTTTCGTTCCAGAGCTCGGCAGACAGCATCGGCCAACCCGCGGGAGAGGCAGATGCCCAACCGGCACGTGGCCGCGCCCGCGCAAGCAATCATGTTTCGCAGGACCGGCGCGTCAGTTCGAGCCAGTCCCAAACGGCTGAGTTCGGCGTGCAGGGCAGGCAACTCTTCTTCCGTCACCCAGCGCAGCACCAGGTTTTGGTCTTGAGTGGTTCGGGCGGCCCCTTCGCCGAACCGCTCCACCACGTCCGCCAATTGTTCCATCGTGTCGGCCGTGATGTCGCCCAGCCGAAGGGGGATGTGGACAATCCAAAAGCCGGGCTGTTTTTGGGCAGTGGTGTTGACGCGCCGCCAGGCATCGAATTCCGGAGCTGGCGACGTTGCCGGCGGAGCGGGTCGGCGGTCAGGTTCCGCTACGGGCCGGGTTTCCAACGGAGCGACGTTTTGCTCGCGCAACCGCTGCAGCTCGGCCTCGTAGAGCTTCCGGAAGCCTTCCAGGCCGATCTTTTCGATCAAGAATCGAAGCCGGGCTTTCGCGCGGTTTCGGCGGTTCCCGTGTTGATCGAATACCCGCTTGACCGCTTCGGCGATCAGGTGGATCTGGTCGGCCGGCACGAACTCTTCGAGCAATTCCCCGACGCGGCTGTGCGCCCCCATGCCGCCGCCCACGTAGACGGCGAAGCCAATCTGCCCGTTGCGCCGCCTCGCGACAAAGCCGACATCGTTCACAGCAACCCCGGCGCAATCTTGTGCGCAACCAGAGAACGCGATCTTGTACTTCCGAGGCAACTGGTACGAAAGCGGGTCGCCGATCAGGAATTCGGTCAGCGCGATGGCGTAAGGAGTGATGTCAAATTCTTCTTCGGGGCACACTCCGGCGTGAACACACCCGGTGATGTTCCGCACCGTGTTGCCTCCACCGCCTCGCGTCGACAGACCGGCTTCGGCCAGAACGGCGAATGCCTTGGGAATGTCGTCCAGCAGGACGCGATGAATCTGGATATCCTGCCGGCTCGTCACGTGCAACACACCCGCTCCGTACTGACGCGACGCCTTGGCCAAAGCCCGCATCTGGTGCGGTAACACGCCGCCGGCGGGAAACCGGACCCGCAACATGTATGTGTCCGATTCCCGTTGCTCGTACACGCCCATCGGAACCCGGAAGGAGCGGAACTGAGCTCGCGTGATCTCGCCGCGATGCAATCGGTCGATCTCGGCCTGGAACTTTTGAACGTCGTCGCGAAACACTTCCGGCAATCGCATTTGGAGTTGTTGCATCGGTGTTCGTCCTCGCTGGCACAGAGTTGGGAAAACGGGAAAACTCGCGGTGTGTCCGGTTCAGCGTTCTTCGCGGATCGGCCCTCACGGCAAGGACCCGCTGGCCGGCGGCTCCTGCCAAAGGCGCGCCGAGTTCTGCCTTCGGTGCCTCCCCCACCGCCAGCCACGCCCTCCGCCTGGTTCGGAGCATGCCGCACGATCTGTGCTTGGCTCGTGCGTCTGTTCCGACCGTGTCCGTTTGGAATCGGCGGGAGCCCCGCCTCCCGGGGCCAGTCTGTTCACGGGCGGGCCACGGTGACGAATCTCCAAGCAGGCGCCCGGCACCGTTTGCTCCGAGCAAGCGTCCAACCGGAAGGGGGCAACGTAGAGATCATACTGAAGGCAGCCCCTCCTCGCCTAGGATGTCCGCGAAGTAGCTGGAGTATTTGAACCCGCTATCGGGCGAGATGGCCACGGCCAATCCTTCGTGATCTTTGGCATATTCGACAGCGGCCCAAGCGATTGCCCCGCTGGTCGGTCCGACAATCAATCCCTCTTCGCGGAACAATCGTTTGGTCATTTCGTAAGCCGGCTCGTCGTTCACACGGATGACCTGATCGATCACGCTACGGTCGAGGATTCCGGGGGGTTTCGATTCCTCCAAATTCTTCATCCCGGGCAGCCGGTGTCCCTTTTGCGGCTCGACGGCAATGATCTGGACCGTCGGATCCTGCTCTTTCAGGTATCGCCCGACTCCGCTGATCGTGCCGCAAGTGCCGAACCCGGCGAAAAAATAGCGTACTTTGCCTTCCGTCTGCTTCCAGATCTCAGGCCCGGTCGTTCGGTAGTGAGCCTGCACGTTGTCCATGTTCTCGTACTGGTTGGGCATGGCGAACTTGTCCTTGGTCGCCTCGCCACGGACAAAAGAATGAGCCAAAGCGATGGCACCGTCTTTGGGATGGTCGATGGGACAGAGGTCGTCTGGAGTCTCCCAGACTTCCGCTCCCAGCATCCTCAGCATGACCTTCTTTTCCTCTGGCACGCCGTCTGGAACGGTCACAGTGAGCTTCTTCCCCATCAGCGCAGCCAGCGCCGCCAACGCGATACCGGTGTTTCCCGAACTCGGCTCGACGAGTTGTTTCCCATCCAGCTCGCCCCGTTCTTCCATGCCTTTCAGCAGCGAGAAGGCCGTGCGATCCTTGACCGATCCGAAGGGATTGAACCATTCGAGCTTCAGGTAGAGCTCGAAGCCACCGGCCGGAACGACTCGTTTCAGCCTCACCATCGGCGTTGGATTCTCTGGCGTACCGATCAGTTGTCGCACGTCATCGTAACGCCGCAACTCAGGCTTGGCCGTCAAGCGGTGTTTGGTGGTTTCCACGGACATCGCGTATCCTCTCCAATCGATGGGAATGTGTCTTCTTGCGATTCCCAGCTTGCCGCCGAGCCGGAAACTCCCAAGACGTGAGAGACGCTGGTCAGGGTCTGGTGGGTCACCGAAGCCGAGCGACTTAGGCACCGAGCCGCACACTTCG
>JAADHY010000418.1 GCA_013151585.1 Planctomycetota bacterium | reverse complement strand
GGAGCAATGCATGCAGGTGCACGAAGAACTGGCCAAAGCGCGCGAGAAAGGCCTCGTCCGATTCATCGGCTTTTCCGCCCATCACTATTTCGATAAGGCGCTGGCTTTGATTTCGACCGGCGCGTTCGATCTCTGCATGCTCGCCTACGGGTACCTGCCGCGCGGCAACACGCGGCTCTTTTCGCCTCGGACGACGGAGCTGCGCAACGCGTGCCTGGCCAAAGCTCACCAACTCGGTATGGGCATCGTCGCCATGAAAGTGCTGGGGGCCGGGATGCTCAGCGGCTTCGGCAAGAAAGAGTTGGCCCGGCTGCCCGGGGCGGCGATTCGTTACGTGTTGCAAGACGACCGAGTGCACATGCTGGCCATCGGCACGCGATTCCCCGCCGAAATCGACGACAACATCAAGACCATCGCCGGCGACAGGGCCTACACCAACGAGGATCGAGCATTGCTTGCCGGCGTGAGCGCCGCTGTTCTGAGCGACGAAAGAGTCCGGAAGATGCGGGTGGAATGAAAAGCGGAAGCCAACAGAGCGTTGGGCCACCGGGAGAGGCGACCGCGGCGGGCACAGATTTGTGGTTCATGAGCGAGTTTTCTCAAAAGGAGCGTTACCATGAAGCATCGAACTGCATGGGCGATCGTGCTGCTGCTAACAGTTTGTTCGACCGCCCGCGCGCAGTTTCCCTGGCAGAAGCCGGAGAAACGCGACCCGGCAGAGGTCGCCCGCATTGTGGGCCCGATCCAGCAGCGGGAACCCTCGCGCGACTTGACGATCGTCTGGGTCTGGGGCATCGACAAACTGCACGAAAAAGGTACGCACGAGTACGCCTGGGTCATGGACCGGTACGCCAATGAACTGTTGCCCCAGGTGCCGCGCGTGACCGTGATTCCGGCAATGTGGTTTCCAGAAAAGGAGCTGTGGGAAAAGGCCGACCTTGTGGTCCTCTATTTGTGGCCGAAACCGAATTGGGACTACAAGCTGATAGACACCTATCTTGCCCGCGGCGGTGGCCTGGTCTTGATCCATTTGGCGGTGATGCAGGGCTCGGGCGAAGAGCTGGCCAAGCGCATCGGGCTGGCCTGGGACCACAGCGGCGGGGCCACCAAATGGGGCGTGCTGGCCTCGCCGATCTCGCTGACCGACGCGGGCAAGAAGTCGCCCATCTTCGAGCGGTTCCCGCCACAGTTTAAGCTCAACGATGAGTTCTACTGGAACCTGCGGGGCGACCCGGAGAGCATTACCGTGTTGGCGACTGCACGGGCTGGCCCGGCCATTGCCAACAAGCCCTTGCCGGCACCACCCGACCCGAACCAGCTCGACGGCAAGGAGTGGCCAGTGATGTGGACGCGCCAGGTCGGCCGCGGCCGGGTGTTCGTCAGCCTGGCCGGACACAACTACTTCACCTTCAACGACCCGTATTTCCGCATCATCCACCTGCGCGCCATGGCCTGGGCGATGCGAGAGTCCTTTGATCCGTTCAAGCCCCTGGTGATGCTGCACCTGGAACGATGACGGGCACCGTCGACTGCAGCTATCGCCGCAACACGGCCGGACCATTGTCCGTTTCTGGTAAGCCCGAATCATTACTGATAGGAGACCACGATGCACCGTGCTCTCGGATTTCGTTTCCGGCGATGCTTGATGGCTTTGATACTTCTTCTGTTGTTTCCCTTTTGCGCCGCGACGGGCCAGAGCGGAACTTCCCGCACGCCAAGTGTGAAAGCGTTGAACGTCCCGCCGCCCGGCTTTACGGCTCTCTTCAACGGACGAGACTTCACCGGATGGCGACTGTCAGCGAAGGCGAAGAAGATGTGGGTTATTGAAGACGGCGTGCTGAAGTCGCCCGGACTGCTTGAAGAATGGGGCGCTGACCTGGTGACCGAGAAAGAGTATCGGGATTTTGTACTCATGCTCGATTTCCGGATGCCGGCGATCTCCGACAGCGGCATCATGTTCCGCCGGATTATTCCGAAGATCCCCAACTTCGGCGATCAGGAGCAGTTCAATTTGCGATCCCGAGGCGGCATGGGGCATTTGGAAAGCTTTTACTTTTTGCCCCATGGAATCGCCAGAAGAATGACACTCACGGAAGAGCAAGAGCCCAAAGTACCGCATATCGACCCGGAAGTCGGCGTCTGGCACACGGTCAAGCTGACCATGCAGGGCCGAACTTTGAGCGCCGAATATGACGGGCAGGTGCTTTACGATCGGTTTACCTATCCCAATTGGATGATGAGCTTGGAACCGGCGCCCATCCGATTGCAGAAGCACGTCTTTGTGAGCGGCGAAGGGCTAGGCCAGAGGAATCCTTGTCCGATTGAGTTTCGGAATATCTTCATCAAGGTACTTGATCCGTCGGACCCCACCGCAGCCGTCCGTTTTCCCGCTCAGCAAGGCGGTCGGCGTGAGAGGCAAACCAATCAACCGCTGATGAAGTCACGTGACGCCGAACCACTCGCCCGGATCGACAAGACCGAGTTACTTCCCGATTATGATCCTGCTAAGCATCAGGAGTACGTCGACCAACATTGGCCAAAGCTGAGCCCGGAACAGGTGAAACGGGCGATACAACTCTGGAAACTGAAACAAGAGATAGACCCGGACATGCCCAATCGAGGTTTTTCGTTCGTCAAGATCATGACGTACGTGGCCAAGGGGGAATCTTTGCCGGCGGAAAACGACAAGCAGAAGACGCCGAACATGAACGATCGCGCCAAATCACATAAGGGTAAGACTCCGGAGAGCAGATCCTCAATCTTGTTCACGACGTTGGAGAATGCGGCCGGGCTGGAAATTGCCGAACTCAGGTTGGTCCCGTCGACCCGAGAGGAATGAGATTAGGTTCCGTTATGACACGTTGTAGCGACGCTCGGCAGGGCGTGCGTTTCCGCCGCCTGGCGAACGCCAGCTAATTGCGATTTTCGATTTGACAAGGCACTGGGATCGGTGTCGGCCCGCAAATAGAATTCAGCGACACGACGGGCCGCCACACTGTCGATGCTGACGGGTTCCTCGCACAAACTTTCTC
>JAADHY010000502.1 GCA_013151585.1 Planctomycetota bacterium | reverse complement strand
TCGATGCCGAGCGGGGCAAACAGTTGCTGAAGGAGCTTGCCGAGCTGCCCGAGGGCTTCACGATGGCGGAACGGGCCTCTCTGCTGGACGGCCTGGCGCGAGTTGCCTTTCGACAGCGGTGGTGGCCGGAAGCAAGGACCTTGTGGGAGCGGGCGGCCAATCTGCAGCCTAACCAGCTCGTTTACTGGTTGGCATTGGCGGACCTGGCCGAACGACAACAGGATGACGAGGAATTCTCCAGGTTGCTCAAACAGATTCGGCGAATCGAGGGAGACGACGGCCCGAACGGCTGCTTCCTCGAAGCGATTCACTTGCTGGCCCGCATGCAGACCCCGGTCAACTCCGCGCCCGGCACGGCCAACACGGAAGGCGTTTTGGACCGAGCCAGAAGACTGCTGCTCACGGCGGCGGAACGCCGTCCGTTTTGGCCGGCGGTGGCCCGAGCCCTGGGAGACATCGCAACGCTTTCCGGGAATCGCCGCGAGGCGATCCAGCACTACCGACGCGCTTTGTCGCTGGGGGATCGATCTCAAACGACAGCCGCTCGGCTGGTCGAAGCCTTGTATCGAGAAAAGCGATTCGTCGAGGCCGATCAGACGCTGCGCCAAGTCTCAGCGCTGGACCCGACGCTCGTGACGGGCGACATGGCTCGGCTGGCTTGGCGCGTGGCTTGGCAGCAGCATCGATACGACCTCGCTTTGTCTTTGGCGGCGGACGTCGCCCAAAAGTCCCGGAACTTCCTCGACTTGATCTGGCTCAGTCGGCTCCGGTTTGCTCGAGGCAAACGAGGAAAAGAAGTGGAAGACCCCTTGCGGCAGGCCGTCCAATTGGCCCCGAAAGAGCCCGCAACCTGGTTCGCGTTGATCGCCTATTTGGTGCGGGTGGATCAAACGGAGGAGGCGAAGCAAGTCATGCAGCAGGCGGCGGGCCGCCTGCCCGATCGACCGGCCTTTCTGAAACCAGTTGCGCTGGCACAGTATTCCGAACTGCTCGGCGAAACGAGTCAAGCCCGGCAGTACTACGAACAAGCGTTTCAGACCAATCCGAAAGACGTCCGGCTTCGCCTTGTTCTGGCTGATTTCTTGACGCGCATCGGGGAGTTTGCCGATGCGGAGCCGCATTTGGATGCGTTGCTCGATCCGGCCAGCGGGGCTCCGGAGTTCGCTGTGGCGTGGGCCCGTCGCCGCAAAGCCCGAACCATCGCGGCCAGCGGCCGCTACGACGACACAATGGAAGCTTTGGCTTTGTTGGACGCGGCCAAGGAAGCCGGCAACAAGCCGGAAGACTTGCGGGCGAAGGTGGCCGTCTTGGCTCGACGGGATACTTGGCGAGAGCAGCGGATGCTGATCGACGTGCTCGATCAGATTCGAAACCAGGGCAGTCTGACAAATGAGGAACGAGTGCTTTTGGGGCAGGCGCTGCTTCGAACGGGGCAGCGCAGCCGCGCGGTCGGCGCCTTGCGATCGGCGTTGCGCGCCGATCCTCGCAACACCCGCGTTATGTCTTTGCTGGTTCGCGCCTTGTTGGACCAGCCCGAACCGCCGGATTCGGACTTGATGCTGGCCGAAAGCGTCACGAACCAGCTTCAGGACCTCCAACCGGGCTCGCTGGCGGCCCTGGAGGCCAGTGTGCGGTTGCTGGTTGCCCGTGGCCGAAGTCCGGAAGCCGCAAAACAGATTCAGGATTACGTGCAAAAGAACGAAGGCAAGGCCGTTCCGTTCCGCACGCTGGCGAGGTTGTCCGCGGAACTGAAACTTCGCAAGACGGCCGAAAGCTTGCTCCAGCAAGGATGGAAGGTCACTCAGCAAACAAGTCTTTTATTTGACTGGATTCGTTTTCTCGGCAGTGAGGGAAGGACGCAGGAAGCGCTGGACTTATGCGAAACGGCCCGAAAACGGCCGGAATCGTCCGACCGAAGCTTGCTGCTCGCGACAGCCGCTCTGGCGCAGAGCGAACCATCCGACGAACAGATCAACCGCGTCAGCAAATGGATCGCCGAATCGTTGCAGGCCCACCCACAGGCGCCCGAAGTGTTGCTCGCGGCCGCTGAAATCGCCCTGCTTCAACGCCAATTGGCGCAGGCGGAAATCAGCTATCGACGATTGTTAGAGCAGAAAAGTGAAAACATCGTAGCTAAGAACAATCTGGCTTGGACGTTGGCCTTGCAGAAGAAGGATTTGGATGAAGGTCTTCGGCTGATCGACGGCGCCATCGAAGCAGTGGGGCCGCGCGGAGCCTTGCTCGACACTCGCGGTCTGGTCCTATTGGCCATGGGCCGGACAGACGAAGCGATTTCTGTGCTGGAAGAAGCCGTCGCTGACTGGGCTCAGCCCTCTTTGTACGTGCATCTGGCGCAGGCGTACGTGAAGAAGGGCGATACGCAGAAAGCGATCGAGGCTGTCCAAGCCGCGCGGAAGCTGGGACTGAAGGAGCAGCGTTTGCATCCGCTGGAACGAGCGGGCTATCGGCGATTGCTGGCGACGCTCGGAACTGAAACATGAGTCCGAAGCGTCAAAACGGGCGGCGGGCCCGGGCTTTGTCGACAGGTGGCGGATGGCTGGGGACGAACCGAGTGAGCCTCCAGGCCGCCGACCCGTGCACGAAGGACACTAACCCGACGGGTGAGCGAGGCGACGCGTGGCCGCCGATTCCTGGGGCTTCGCTCCGCTCAACCCCGGCTACCCCTCGGGAGTGGGTGACACCCGCCGGGTGTAACGGAATTAATGACGGCGCGGCCGATGCAACCCAGGTCGGTGACATCTGCCGGCTGTCACGGAATGCGGCTTGTCGCACTCGGCAAGTGCGACCCACGTTTTGGCGGGCAGTGCCCACCGTACTCCGGAGGAGTAGGACAACGCAGGGTAGGGCAAGCGCGCCCCGCACGGGACAAAGTTCTGTCGAGAAAGAGAGCCGAATCCTGAGCCCATTTTCCACCGAATCGCGGAAATCGAACGTTTTTGAAAAATTTGCAAATTTTGCTTGACGGGGCGGGATCGGCACGTGTAAACTAGCGACGTGTTGAAATTTACCGTGCGAGTGG
>JAADHY010000319.1 GCA_013151585.1 Planctomycetota bacterium | reverse complement strand
CATGGACAACACGCGCACCTTGACTACCAACAACTGCTTCATCGCGTTCCAAAACAACGTCTCGCTGGTGATCGAAAACGTCGGCGAGGTGCCGGTCGTCAATCCGCGGATCGTGATCAACGACCGAGGCAACTGGTACACGTTCGATAGTCTGCTGGCCGAGTTCACGCGCGGGGCCACCACCGACCAGGAAAAGGCCTACCTGATTTGGCAGCGGATGCGCGAGAACCTGTATCACCAGGAGCCGCTTTACGAAAATGCCGAGCCGCATGATCCGGTCCGACTTTTCAACATCTTCGGCTTCAACCTGTGCGACGATGCGGGCAACTCCGGTTGCTCTCTGCTCTACCACGCCGGTTTGACCGGATCGAAGAACCGAGCCCTACACGGGCACGTCCAGTGCGAAGCGTTCGTCGACGGCCGCTTCCAGTTCCTCGACGTCGACATGGACTGCTTCTACCTGGATCGCGAAAACGAGTATCCAGTTGGGGGCGAGCAGCTCAGCCGTGATCATGATCTCGCCCGCCGCGAGCTGAACTACGGGCCGGTGGTCGAGCGGTTCGTCTCCAGCGACAGGATCGCCGCGATGTTCGGCCGCGACGACCGGCGCTACGACGCGCGAATCCGCGGCCATGAGATCGCCTACATGTTGCGGCCGGGCGAGCGGGTCATCTTCCGCTGGGATAACATCGGCAAGTATCCGGCCGAAAACGCCGAGCGCGCCCGCCGGCCGCGCTACTTCGGCAACTCCAAGTTCGTCTTCGAGCCGCGGCTGTTGCCAAAGGCCGTTTCCACCGAAGCCTTCGCCGCCAAAGCCTTGGTCCCGCCTCGCCCAGCGGACGCCTCCGGCGTTAAGCTGCTCGGCAGCTCGGCGGACGCGGCCCTCGTGTATCAGATCAAAGTCCCTTACACGATTTGCGGCGGGACGGTGCGAGCGGAGTTCGTAGGCCGCGAAGCGGGCGACCGGTTCTCGGTGGCTCTGTCGCTGGACGGCAAGACGTGGACGGAACTGTGGCAGCACGACGGAACCGGGCGGCACTCGGCTGAAGTCTCGCTGGACGACGCCCTGCAGGTGCACCGCAGCCCGGCCAAGTACCGCTATTTCGTCCGCGTCGGACCGGGCTCCGCTGGCACGAACCCTACGGCCGGCTTGGTTTCCCTGGAAATCGAAACCGACGTGCTGGCCGCGCCGTTTGCGTTGCCGCGTCTTCGTGTCGGCACTAACCGCGTGGTCTACTGGGACGCCACCGACGCCCCGCACCGAGTGCGCGTAACGCACCAGTGGAAGGAATCGGACGCCGTCCAGCCCTTGCCGCCGCCGAAGCGGCCGAACCGTCCGGAGCCGAACGCCGAGCTGCGCGAGTCGATCGTCAAGTTCTCGTGGCCGGCTGTGAAAGGAGCCGAGCGGTATCACTTGCAAGTGAGCCGCCGCCCCGACTTCGCCTATCCGTACCGCACCAGCTTCGACGTGATCATTCCGACGACGTACTGGTCCGTGCCGATTACGGGACTGTTTAGTCCCCAGGTGACGTACTACTGGCGGCTGCGTTGTCGCGACCACTGGGGTGTGTGGGGGCCGTGGAGCGAGCCGTGGAGGTTCACATGGCGCGGGCCTCGCGTGCCGGTCGCTTTGCGCTACGAGCAACAGGGACAGACGCTTGTGCTTCGCTGGCAGCCCAACCCGCGCGGCGAGCGGCCGGTCAAGTACGAAGTCTACGGTAGCGATGAGAAGGGCTTTTCGATCCACAAGACCGAACACGAGGTCACCGGCCGCGGCAAAGTTCCGGGCAATTTTCTGGGCGAGACGACCGAAACGTCCATGGTCGTTGTCTCGCCGACAGCGACCGCACCCAACACCAACAAGGTCTTCTATCGCGTGGTGGCCATCGACGCCCACGGCACGGCCAGCGGTCCGTCGGACTTCTTTGAGCTACCTCACCCATTCATCTACTCCGCCCCGGTGACCGAAGCTCGGGTCGGCCGGCCTTATCAGTACCAGATCAAAAGCCTGCGGTCGCTCGGTGACTATCAATGCCGGCAGGATCCCGATTTCAAACAGAAGAAGTACGCCTACCGGTTCTGGGACGTGGAACAAAACGAGTTCCGGCTGCTCGTCGGGCCGGACTGGCTGAAGATGGACCGCACGAGCGGTCTGCTGTCCGGTCAGCCCGGGCCGGACGACCTGGGTAAGACGCTGGTGATCGTCGAAGCACGGACTCAATTCGGCGGCCGAGCGAGGCAGGAGTTCGTCCTGGTTGTCCGCGACTAGTGGCCACGTGGCCGGGGTTGAGCGCAGCGAAACCCGGAACGCCGCGTCTGGGGGTTCATGCCGTTCGCCCGCAGCCCCCGGCCGCTGCACGTCCTGACTGGCTCGGCGGCGAAGGTGTACTCATCTAGCTCTTCGACACCGCAGTGAAACGACTGCCGATCGTGATGCCGGGCCAGCGGTTGGCAGCGATAGCGTGTCATTTCGAGACCACATCCCGGCGATATTCCTCCTGGGCCTGCCGCAGTGCGTCGGTGGGAACGGGAGGCGCAAGCAGTGATTCAACGAACGCCTTGCTTTGCGCCGCGTTCAGACGCAAAATCTCGGACTCCTCGATCACCGCTTTTGCTGCTTCGTGGACGGTCTGGACGATGAAGTCGGAGACCGTGCGGCCCTGGTACGCCGCAGCGCGCTCAATCAATTCCTTTTGCTCGGGCGTGATCCGCGCTTCCAAACGAGCTGTCTTTGCCGATCGGGACTCCATTGTTCTTCCTCGTCGAAAACCTACTGCCGCTGTTCAGTCGTGCGGAAGTTTGCCGTACAAGTCAAGCCCTCGGGAGCGGGCCGCGGAAGCTGAAAAAGACGGCTTCGATCGGGTTCCACTCGAAGGCGAATCGGCGGCCGTCGCCCAGGGGCCGGCCCGTGCGCTCATCGATGACGTCTCTTACCGGCGCCGCCAACTGCACGGTGATCCGCTGCCGGCGTCCTCCAAGCCCTTTTGCCCCTCCGCCGCCGAACATGTCGCCGCTCATCGGCACGTTTTGCACTACGAAAACGAACGT
>JAADHY010000040.1 GCA_013151585.1 Planctomycetota bacterium | reverse complement strand
CAAGAGCGAGTCGCCGACGACAGCCTTTCATTCGTCGACTCACGCGATGGAGGGGGTCGCCTGCACCGACTGCCACAATCCGCATCCCACGGTGGAGGTTCCCCGGTTTGTGAACATCCGGCATGAGAGCGTGCATCGTCCCAAGCGACTGCCAATGTCCGTCAACGAGCCAGACGTGTGCTACGAATGCCATCAAAAGATATTCGCTCTGACTGCCCTCCCATCTCACCATCCGCTCAAGGAGTGGCGGATTCATTGTTCGGATTGCCACGACTTGCACGGGCAAAACGAATCGGACTTGGTCGACATTTCGGTCAATGCCGTTTGCTACAAGTGTCACGCGGAGAAGGAGGGGCCGTTTGTTTTCGAGCATCCGCCGGCTTCGGAGAATTGCTCGTATTGCCACGAGCCTCACGGCACGGTCGCGAACAACCTACTGCGTCAACCGCCGGTCTTCCTGTGTTTGCGTTGCCACACGGGCCATCGGAGCGGCGTGTACGACACCGACGGATCGTTCGATATGCAACGTAATCTCTACTCGGATTGCACCGACTGTCATAAGCAAATTCACGGCAGCGACTTGCCGTCACAAACCGGCAACCTGGGCAGCGGAACTCGGGGGCACCGCTTGACGCGCTAGTCCGGGGCGAGCCGAGTCAATCGTTCCAAAAAGCTGGCTGAAAAGCCTGTTAGCAGGGGGGATACAAGTATGGGATGGAAGAATCTTCTGACTGCGGCGCTCGCGGTCCTCTTGATCTCGTCTGTCCTCAAAGCGGACGACCCCGAAGAGCCGGTTTCCCAATGCCGCGATGAAGAAACCTGCCTCGATGGAGACCCATTCAACGCCGACCCATTCAACACCGACCCGCAGACGCTGATCAGTGCGACGGTTCTTCGGTTTGGCTGGTGGGGAGTCAGTACCGACGGAAGCCAGAGTCTGGTCGGCGAGTGGCAGGATACCACCTCTTCGCCGTTCTGGGACGTCGACCGGCTCTTCAGCAACGGCACCAGCATGTACGACGTCTACCTGTTTGGAACAGACAACGAGACGACTGAAGGCGGGCTGCATTTCTACACCCCACTGATTCAAGGTCTAGTCCATTACGAACGATTCATTCACCGCGTCGACCATGACCACTGGGAAGCATGGCGCCAAGACGTAACCCAACCGCCTTACAACCAGGACGATGTGTTCGACGTCACCGATCTGGACGAAGGAGTCGGGAACGCGGTCCGGATTCAGGAACTCAATATCCGCCTCAAAGGCAACATCACCGAGAACCTCCGCTGGCGGGTCAACATCTGGACGACACGCACCGACGGCCAACGGGAAGCCAGTGCCGTGGCCCACTGTCAGAGCACCGGCGTGACGGTGGGCGGAGGAAGCCGGTCGGGCTGCCATGCCCTCAGCCAACAGCAGAGCATCGACTGGCGGATTTTTCAGATCGAGCCGGTGTTGGAGGCCCACTTTGAGAAGGTGAGCATCGAATACTCACGTCCCATGCGGTCGCTGACCCAAAGTGATGAGTTGGTGACGCGGGACTACAACACGATCGGGGTACCCTTTGGCGGTTTCACCGGCGCCGACGTGCCTTATGCTGTTGTGCCGGAGAACTTCTACCAGCTCGACAAAGTCAAGATGAGCGCCCGGCTGGGAGAAAAGACCGATCTTTATGCCGTGCTTTACAACGGTGGAACTCGCAACCGCAGCGTCGGGTTCAGCCGGTACTTGAACGGCTGGGACATTCGGCTCACGAACCGCTCGCTCCGCAAGCTCCGCCTGACGAGCTACTACAAACGAGCGAATCAGAAAACACAGCGCGTCCCAGCCGATCCCTTGGGCGAACAAAGTGCCGCTCGGCTCAGCCCGCAGAACATCTTCCCGCTGTGGAACCGCGAGCTGACGAAGGTCGGCATCAAAGGACGATGGCGTCCGTTCCAAGATGACTTGTCCTTCTGGAACTCCTTGGCTCTGCTGGCCGGTTACGAATACCGGATTTTGGAACGAGACAACACGGAATGGCACGACGGGTTCGCGCAGCCGGATACGGTGAGCAATATCGTCGACTTGCGCATGGCCATGAAATGGACACGGCAGTTCGATTCCTACTTGCGGTACCGCATGGGCATGCACTCCAATCCACTTCGCGGCGTCGACGGTGTCGTCGGCCCGACGTCGGGCCCGGACGAAGCGGTGCGGTCCTCGCTGCCGGAGCAAGAGGACCTGCTCGAACTCGGCGGGACCTGGATGCCCAGCGACAATTTCCTTGTGATGGCGACGCTGGGCTTCGAGAAACGGCACGCTTCGTCGAAAGGTTCGCCGCTGATCCAAAGCTTCGACGAAGATGATTACCCCATGACTTTCTCGTTTTGGTACTCACCAACCGAGAAGTTTTCGGTGTCCGGTGGCCTGGGATTTTTCTCCAACTGGATCGACCAGGACATCACCCTCGGAGCGAACAACGATCCGACGTGGCCGTGGTACCAGTACACGACGCCGTGGAGCTACGGAGGCCGCGCGCAGGTCGTCAATCTGGGGTGCGACTACGCCGTCAACGACCGACTGACTCTGATCGGACAGATCGAATGGACCGAATCACGCAACCAGTTTGAACGCTTCGCGGACCCGCCGCCTCCGGCAGTCGTAATGCCGACCGGCTGGAGCGAGGCGCCCAACTTCTCCGACGTTCGTGTCGAAACGACCCGTCTCGCCTTCGGCTTCGATTACGTGTTGACAGAGCATCTGAGCTGCTATTTCCGCTACAACCTCTTCGATTACGAAGACCGCTCTGCCAACTCAGACGGCGACGTGGACGATAAGAGCGGGACCGCCCACTTCATCCTCGGCGGCCTCACCGCCTCGTACTAACAGGACGAATGTGGCAACCCCCGCAAACTTCTGTTTCGATCAAGAGAACACGGCACCGGCTTGGCCGAGCGACTCCGTCGCGGCGGAGTGTGCCCGAGGTACCGCTGGGACAGCGGGCCCACTCCTCCGCCCCCACGGCTGCGCCGCGCCGGGGATGGCAGGCGTCGGCCTTGGTCGCGCA
>JAADHY010000364.1 GCA_013151585.1 Planctomycetota bacterium | reverse complement strand
TTTCGTTCGAGCTCCAACTCGGCCGGCACACGAATCGGTGGACACTGGCCGTGTATCCTCCGGCGAGCCCCGACGAGCCTGCTCCCCGCGACGTCCTGATCACCACCCGCTTCGACGAGGCCACTTTGAAACGGCTGAAGCAAGGTGAGAAGGTTCTCTACCTGTGCCACGGACTGAAGAACGCCCACACCGGCCCGGCCAGATTCGCTTCTCAGTACTGGACGGCGGCGTGGTGGGGAAATCGTTTTTCGACCCTGGGCGTTCTCTGCGATCCGGCCCATCCCGCTGTGGCTCAGTTCCCAACCGACGGACACAGTGACTGGTTTTGGTACGACGTGCTCCAAAAAGGCGTGCTGGTGGATCTGACCGACGTGTTACCTCATGGGTACCGGCCGATTGTTCAAGGCGTCCCGGACTTCCATTTCAACCGGCTGCTGGCAGGGCTATTCGAGCTGCGCGTCGGTCGCGGGAAGCTGGTTGTTTGCGGCTTTGACTTGCAGAGCAACTTGGCTGATCGACATGCTGCGCGCCAGTTGCGTCGCAGCCTTCTGAGCTACATGGCCAGCGATGCTTTCTCCCCCTCGACGGCTCTCTCTCCGGAGAAAGCCCGAGACCTGCTGACACCGGCCACTTCGAGCAAACGGTGACATCGCCGTGGCGGCCGGCCTTGCCCCCTCGATGCCTCATTCGATGCACCCTCTGAGAGCCTCGTTGGAAGCCTCTTCAGCGCGGAATCGTGCAGGCGGGCCATCATTCCAATGCCGCCGTCAAGAAGGGCCGGGGCCACGGCTTCACCTGTCGCGACCATGGAAGCGGGTGCGCGAAGGGGCGGTTTGGGAAAGCTCTGTCAGCCTATGTCAGTGCGTGGGATCGGCGGCTGGTCTCCGCGAATCATATCTGCCTTCGCGGCGCAGCCAGGGAGACTCAAAGTGGTCCGTGCCCAGAGGCGCTTGAGCGATTGAACCTATCCCGAACCTTGTTAGCCTCCGCGTTCCATCCTCGTAGCGCAGGCGACTGATCAATGCGAGGCGCGTTCGGGCGACGGAGCGCCTGCGTGCGCAGGCGTCGGGCAGACGTTATTCTGGATAATGATTTGCTCGTCCTTGATTGCGCGTATTCCCTGTTGTTGCGTCGGAACTCTCTGATTATCAAAACATATATTCCCCGTGATGACGACCATTCGAACAGGCTTTCTTGGGGAACCCAAGCAGGCTATGCCGGCGCCACGGCGGGATCGCCCGTTGTTCCAGCAGATGTTGTTAGTGATTTGCACGGCCATGGCACCAAGCACTCGGATTCCATCGCGGCCGTTCCGGCTGATCCGATTACCGCGCACAAGCACGGCATGACAATCCTGGCCGATGCGAATGCCCTCTCCATCGTTGTTGGCGATAGAGTTGTCGAGTACCGCGACGTCGTAGGCGCCGTTCAAGACGCCGATGCCGCCCTCTCGATTGCGGAACACCCGATTCGATTGCACGATCCAGCCGTGCGGCGGAGTACGCAAAGCGGCATCGGCGACGGCGATACCGTAGAATTTGTTCTCATAGACCAAACACGAAGCGACGCGCACGCCGTTGGCTCGATCGCCTGCAATACCGGCATGGCCATTTCGATAGGCATTGCACTCGATAATCTCGTTGTCTGAGGCATGCCCCAATGTTATTCCATCCCACCCGCAGTCGTAAGCCGCGCACTGCTGGACTGTGTTGGCTCGGACTGGCCCAAATCCTTTCGCTCCCTGCAATTGGATGCCGTACCGATAAGCCGAGACGACCGTGATTCTAGAATACAAATTGTATTGACCACCCCAGTTGGCAATCCCATCACCGGGAGCATTGACGATCGTCAAGTCTTGAAACCGACATCGAAAGGCGCGTTTGGTTCGGATCACGAAATAGTTGATTTCCAACACTCGGCCCAAGTCCTGTTTACCGCGGTTGCCGTCCAACTTGAGCCGCGTGATCTCGATTCCTTCATTACCACGCTCTGGGTCGGCGTTCTCAAACATGTTTGTATTTGCGCCATCGCAGAGCTTGATCACCGATAGATCGCCGCAACCACGAATACGAACGTGCGAAGGCAACAGCAGTGTTGAGCCAATCAGGAAAGTTCCTTTCGGCACGAACACGCCCACTCCGCGTCGTCTAGCCTCGTCAATAGCTTTCTGAATAGATAATGCGTCGTCGGTGTTGTCACTTGGAGTCGCGCCGAAGTTTCGAATGTCCAGCCACCCGCGGTCTTCTCCCACGGACTCGACCGAAAAGCACACCACAAGCACCCAAATTGCAGACCCAAGGGCTGTCTTCCACTGGGATGAGGATAGATCGATTCTTGATGCTTGGACTTTCATCGTGCCAAAAGTGAATCGATAAGGGCGCGCATGAACGCAGGCAAATCATCCGGTGTGCGGCTGGTAATGATGTTGCCGTCTTTGACCACTTCCGCGTCCACCCATTCGGCACCGGCGTTAGTCACATCATCTTTGATTGCAAAGAAACTGGTCGCGCGTCGCCCGCGCAGGGCTGGAGTCGAGCAAAGCATCCACACGCCGTGGCAGATGGCAGCGACCGGTTTGTCGGCGGCGGCCATTTCGGCCACCAGATTGGTCATAGCCGAAGTGCGGCGCATGAAATCAGGAGCAAATCCGCCGGGGATCACCAGTGCGTCGAATTCGTCGGTCGAGCACTCCGTTGCGGCTCGGTCGGCCGTGGCGGGATAGCCCAGCTTGCTGGGATAGGTCTTGCCTGCCTCCGGCCCGATCAACTGCACCGTGGCACCAGCCTCTCGCAGACGGTACAGCGGATACCACACCTCCAGCTCTTGGTACTGCTGCTCGAGCAGGATACCGATGCGCTTGCCTTCCAACTCTGGCATGGCACAACTCCTTGGTTTGGAGTAAATGTGTTTTTCAACGTGTTTGTGGTCTTGGGGAAGCTCAACTCCTCCGCAAGCTCAGCTCGTGCGGTCGGTTGTACTTCAAAGGGGTCCGTTCCGTCGAGACGGTTGTTAGCTCCTCTCTTGGCTGACCGAAAGGCCTCCGCCACACTA
>JAADHY010000550.1 GCA_013151585.1 Planctomycetota bacterium | reverse complement strand
CCGAGCGACGCGGCGGGCTTGTTTCTGCGCGCTTGACGGTTCGCAGTCAACGGGATACCGTTTCGGACGGAGCGGATCGGTGATCCGTTCTTTGACTGAAAAAGAAAAACGCAGGAGGCTGTCGGATGGCGTCTGGATGGGAGTCGAAGTTGGGCCGCGTCCATCAGCAAGATTGTCTGACGGGCATGAAGGAATTGCCTGACGGATGCATCGATCTGGTCTTCGCCGACCCGCCGTTCAACATCGGCTACCGCTACGATATTTACGATGACCAGCGAGACGCCGACGAATACCTCGATTGGTGCCGGCAATGGACACAGGAGGTGATCCGCGTGCTGAAGCCGGACGGCACCTTCTGGCTGGCGATCGGCGACGAATTCGCGGCCGAGCTAAAGGTGATGATCACCCATGAGCACCGGCTGTGCTGTCGCAGTTGGGTCATCTGGTACTACACGTTCGGTGTGAATTGCAAGTACAATTTCAGCCGCTCACACACCCATCTGTTCTACTTCGTGAAAGACCGCGAGAAGTTCACGTTCAACGCGGATGACCCTCACATTCGGGTCCCCTCGGCGCGGCAGCTCGTCTATGGCGACAAGCGGGCGAACCCTAAAGGCCGCTTGCCGGACAACACGTGGATATTGCGTCCGCAAGACGCGGCGGAGTGCTTTCAGCCGCATGAGGACACGTGGTATTACCCGCGCGTCAACGGCACGTTTCGCGAACGAGCTGGCTGGCACGGTTGTCAGATGCCAGAGCAGGTTTTGGGGCGGATCATTTGGGCCTGTTCGAATCCCGGCGAGGTGGTGCTGGACCCGTTCGTCGGCAGCGGCACGACGCTGGCCGTAGCGAAAAAACTGGGGCGGCGGTTTCTTGGGTTTGAGCTGTCGGAACGCTACGCCGCCGCGGCGCAAGAACGCATCGACGGCGTCAACGAAGGCGACCCGCTGGCCGGGCCCGAAAACCCGCTGCTCAGCGCGCCCTCCACCGACAAGGGCATCCGCTTGGAGGATCGCCAAAAGCGACTGGGCCAGGCAGAAAAGAGTGGGCGATCCCGAAAACGCGCGAAAACGGATTCGTCCGGGCCAAGGCTTTTCTGAATGTCATCGAAGCCGGGCAGTGGCTCATCGAACCAGGGCGCACGACAGGGGTTGCATAAAGCCCCGAGTCGCTGGAAAGACACGCCGCGAAAACGGTGTCGCTTCTCCCCCCGGACCGGGGAGAGAAGGGGCCCGAAGGGCGGACGAGGGGGCACAATGGCTCGAGTCGGCGCAGAGGTCTGGAGAGGCGCTCCGCTCAACCCGGGCTACCGCCAACGCAGTGAACGCAACGCGCTAGCGTGCGGTTCAACTCGCAGACGCTGCGCACCGGAGGCTAGCGCCTTCCGCTTACTGTTTGATATCGATCGGAGCGCCCTCACCCGGCCGCCTTCGGCGGCCACCCTCTCCCGCACGCGGGGGAGGGGACCGGTCCACTGCGGCCGGATGTCGAAATCACAAAGTGCGTCGTGCGCCCTCGAACCACGGCCGGGTGGCTGGAGTCGAACGAAGCGAGTCCGCAGGCCGCTGATTCTCGGGGAGCTACGCTCAACCCCGGCCACCTGTCGCGGCAGCTTCGTCGCTGTCAGAAAGCCCGGCCCAATCAGTCCCAATGCCGTTCCAGCCCCGCGATGTATTCCAGCGCCTCGTCGATCGTGGGCACGACCGCGCCGGGGACGCGGCCGTCTAGATCGCAACGGGCCAGCAGGACCAGGTCCTCGAAGTATTCCGATCGGCGCAGAGACCGAGCCACCTGGCCTGTCAACAGGTACTCGGTGACGGGATGCCGGTGCTCGATCAGGAACAACGTCCTATCGGTCACCAGGTTTGCCAACGCCCGGACTGCCGCTTCGACCGGTTTGCGGCGATCGATCCCCAGCCCGACGTCGTGCAGCAGGCACGCCAGCAGGAACTCCTCGTCGTACGGCTGAGCTTCTCGCCCGAGCTCGAACACTTGCAGGCTGTGGTAAAGGGCGTCGCCTTCCGGATGAAACTCCGGGTCTTGCTCGACCTGCTCCAGCCGCTCAAGCAGCATGCGGAAAACAGCCAGAGCGTCGGCGGGGTAGGACGCATCTTGCAGGTAGTCGCTCTTGGTGGGGCGATCCGGAGCGAGCCGAGAAAGCGCGTAGACGTATCGCTCGATCTCCTCATCCGACGGGAGATCACGCGGCGCAACGCGAGCGCCGCGGCTCAACCATCGAGCCGCACGCTGCCGGGCGGCGTAGTAACCGGTCTCTGTGCCGCGCAGAATCAGCCGCGCGGCTTCTCGGGCAATTGCATCTCGTAATCGATCGGGCGACATGCTCAAATCGTAGCAAACACGGTTGCTCATGACGACCACCCACTGAGCGGGGGTGACCCCGGCGCGGACGCTTGCCGCCGTGTCTTCGCGTGGCCTTCACTGGCTGAAGGACGGAAGCCGAAGTCGAGACGACGAGCGCTTGGTTGTGGCCGGGCGAAGCCAGACGGCGTCAGGGACCGCTGGTCTGCGGTTCCGCCAGCGAGCGATAATATTGTTCGATCAGCTCGCGGTACTGAGGCAGCGACTTCTCGGAGTACGCGTTGAAAAGGCTCTCGCGGACGGCCGGCGGCAGGTGACCCCACACGTGTTCCATCAGGAATTGACGCTGAGCAAAGACGGAGCCTTGTCCCGGTCCGCCGGGCCGCGGTTTGACCGGCGCTCGGCCCGCTCCGGTGCCCGCTTCGACATCGTGCTTTGGAACCTGGTCGGGCTGTCGCTGCTCCGGCGAGGGCGAGACTTTTCGATTGGGTTGGGACGGGCGCGGCTGACCGGCTTGTTGGGCGGCGTCCCGAGCGGCCGCCTTCAACGCCTGTTGTCCTTGCTCGAGCGCGGCTTTCAATCGCTGGAGAATCTGCGCTTGAAGCCGCTGCGTTTCTGGGCCCGCCTGACGCGATCGGAGCCATGCGGCGGCTTTGTTCATCGAGTTGGCGGCCTCTTCTAAAGTTTGCTTTAGCGGCGGGATCGGCTCGGCCGACTTCGCCGTGTGCTGGGCATCGTGCTGCAG
>JAADHY010000739.1 GCA_013151585.1 Planctomycetota bacterium | reverse complement strand
CAGCCGGCTGATGAAAAGCCAGCAGACTCTCACCACCGCGCAGCAGGAGCGGCTTTTGCGTTGCCGAGCTCAAGGGTTTGCCGCCACCGGCGATCTGCGGTCAGCCATTGAACTCTACGAACAGCTCCTGCGCCGCCGACCAAAAGATACGCCGCTCCTGCGGACGTTGGCCACGCTTTGCCTGCAGTGCGCAACGACCGAGTGTCTGGAAAAGGCCAAGACTTACTGGCGACTTCTGGAAAACCGCGCCCTCCCGGGAAGCCCGGACTGGATGCAATCGCGCTATCATGTGGCCGAATGTTGCTTCAAGCTGCGGCAGTTCGAGCTGTGCCGGAAGCTTCTATCGGTGGCGCGATTGCTTTACGGTCTGCCGAAAGACAAGACGCTCCGCCGCAAATTCCAACAGCTCGAAACCGCCGCCGAGGCAGCCACCCACCCTCCGAACCGCTGAGACACTCGCGGTCACATGGGAATTCCGACTGCGGCCGTTTCGTCACAACGTCGCTACCAGCATCGACGATCTTCGGACCTTTCCGCCCGAGCGATCTGCGCGCGTGGCGAGTCAAGCAATTGACGCTATCGCTCACTCGACGCACACTTGGCTGAGAGACACGACGGCTCGAAGCTTCCGGTGCGCATCCTGCGGAAAAGTCAGCAGGATCGTGTGCGTCCCCGGGTTAAGCTGGGGAATGCGGCGGTCGGGGCGAACGATCTTTCGTGCCCCGCTTACGCAGTGCAGTTGGCAGTGACCATCCGGAAGAAGCCGCAGTCGATCGCCCGCATGCAGTTCGGCCGGAAAGCGGATTTTTTGGCCGTCGATGGTCAGTTGGGGATTGCGGAGCGGCCGGGGTCGCGGGAGAAGGCGGATTTCATCTACGTAACACGTAACCGTCGACTTGGCGGGGATACCGTTGTAGTAAATGTTGACCGAGACGATGCGGCTGGGATCTTTCAGCGTCTTCGCCCCGAGGGCGAACTGGCAGTAGCGCCAACCGGTGAAGTCGACCCGTGTGACCATGTCCTGCCAGCCGCCTGCGGCGTCGCGTAGTTGCAGTTTGAACGCTTCGCCCTTGCCGTCGCCGTGGAGCCAGAAGCCGATGGCGGCATACCGGGTCACATCAAGCGGTTTTTTCAGACGCCGGTACTTGACCGACCAGCCGGCGCGGTCGTTTCGCGCGCTGGTCGCCGTGTAACGAGCCGCTGTACGGCCGAATTTGACTACGTCGCCGGTGAGCGCAAGCTGCTGCGTGATGCCCTTCAGACAGCCGCTGCTTGTCGGTCTGACATCATAAGGGAACGCATCGCCCGCATCGGTTTTGCGTCGGATATCGCCGGACGAGCTGGAGCCCGCCGGCGGCTGCTCGAATCCATCAAGCGTGACGGCTCCCGGCGACTGAAACGCCTCTAGCGCGTCCCCGACCTGTTCGACTTTCAGTTCCATTTCGAGACGAGCTGGGCCGAGCTCCGGCGCGCAGCGGATTTGCCACCGGTTCTGGCGGCCGTCGAGAGCCAGGATCGTGCGCGGCGACTCGTACTGCCGCTTCAGCAGCGACCAATTGATCTGGTCCTCCGGATTTCGACCGCGGATCGGCTCGCCGCTGGCAACGACCGTGACCATCGCCCGACTGTTGAAGCCTTCCGGCCCGTCGCAGGTGAACCGCACCGTATTTCGGCCTGGTCGCAGCTTTGGCCGCTCGCCTTGCGGCTTGACCCACGCGACCAGCTCGCCTCGTTCGTCATACAATCGGCAGTCGCCAGCCGCGTTCAGCTCGATGGCCATGCCGCTTTCGAGCTCCACCGGGAACACCAGCCGTCGGCCGTTCAGATCGATCGTCGGGTTCCGCAGCACCACTTTGCGAACTCGCAGCGCTTTGATCGGGGCGAGATAACACGTCGCGTCTTTTCCGGGCGGCAGATTGTTCATGTAGATCGTCAGCTTGTTAACCACGTGGCGAACCAACGGCGAGCGATGCAACGGTGTGTGGGCGCCGTACGGCCATTGGTAGTCGTGGTAGGCCGCCGCATCCCGTTCGCGGAACAAGAGCTCGAAATATCGCCAGCCGCTGAAGTTGACTTTGATGTAGTGATCGTCGACCGTTCGGAAGTATTCCGGCCGGTTGGTCAGTTGCAGGTTCAGTAGTTCGCCCCCTCCGTCCCCGTACACCCAGAGGCCAAGGGCATCGTAGCGCCGCAAGTCGATTGACGGCTCGAAGCCCTTGACCGCTCGGACCCAAGCTCCGACGGGCGAGGCGCCGGTGTTGGTGGCGGTGAAGCGGGCAAGCGAACGGAAATGGGCCCCAGACGGCAGCGCGGGAGGACGAAGTTCGTGGTGGGCCGCATTTTCAGGACGCTCCGTCCGACCCGGTTTTCGTTGCAAACGACCGGAAGGTTCAGTGACCGACTCTCCCTCGCGATCGAAACGAACCGGCTCCAACCGGCCCCGGACGCCGCCCGCCGCGCCGGCTGGCTGGAACTCGTCCGGCTGGGTGAATTCGGCCAGCACCAAACTCTCGGTATCGTCGTACGGGTAGGCCGCGTATAAGGCCTGGATGCGCAGTTCCAGCGGTTGCGGGCCGAAACGGTTCGTCACCGTCCAGGTGTTGCTGCCATCTTCAAGGCCGGTGACTTTGTGCTCCAGATAGCCGACCGGCCGGAACTGCCAAAGGCCGTCGTCGGCCTGTTCTAGCCGATACTCTTGGCGTTCCGCCTTCAGCCGCTCTTTGACGTCCTCGTTAAAATAATTGGCCAGCCGCAGTCGTTCATAGCGTCCGATGGTCGTCAGCAGCTCGTCTTGCCGGGCGTTGGCCGGTCGGCCGGTGGCGGTGACGCTCTGGAAGGAGAGCGGTGCGTCGTGAGCCAACGCTTTGGTGCAGAGGTACTCGATCTCGTCCGGTCGCTCGGCGTCCCAATCGCGGGACGGGCCGAGGATGACCCACCAGCCGAGCTGTGCTTCCAACAGGTACGCCCGGCGGTACTGCTCGACCGCCCGCACATGGTCGTCCGCGAATCGTTTCAGTCCCCACCGCGGATGGTCCCAAGCGCCGACGCGGGAATGGAACGGCCA
>JAADHY010000183.1 GCA_013151585.1 Planctomycetota bacterium | reverse complement strand
CAGCAAACTGGCTCGTCACATCAACGCTCCGCGGGACTTGGTGATGCAGGGCGTGGGCTGGTTGGCTCGTGAGGGCAAGGTCACGTTCCACGAGGGTACTCGCAGCCGCGTAATCTCGTTGACCTGACGTTTGCGCGCGGGGCGGCCGTCGCAAAACGACAATCTTACCGGCCCCGCGGCGGCGGTTCGGAAACGAGCTTGCGTGGAGTGGCCGCGACCAGGTTGGCATCGGTTCGACCGGAGATGGCAAGCCGACAGGGGCTCGGCTCTCGCCGAGTCACTTCGGTTGCTGGCAGCCCGAGCGAAGGGAAACCATCTATGAATTCCGCCCCGGACGCTGGAACCTTGTGCCGCGAAGCTCAAATGGCTCTTCGGCATCGCCAGTACGACCGTGCCGCCGAGCTGTTTCACCAAGCCCTCCAACACGATCCAGATCTGATCGAGGCGCATCGCGGGCTGGGAACAGTCTATTTCCACAAAGAGCAGTACGACCAGGCCGTGGAGCACTTCAATCGATGGATGCAAATCCGCCCGCTGGAGGCGGCTCCTTACATCAACCTCGGGGCGGTCTACACCCGCATGGGCGAATATCAGAAAGCGGCCGACATTTTGCAGCGAGCCATCCAGCGCGACTCGAGGTCATTCGAGGCGTACTACAACCTGGGATTGGCTTACCGGAAGTTGGGCCAGTTGGGGATGGCGATGAACGCCTATCGCGAGGCGATTCGAATCAACCCGGACGTACCGGACGCCCACCAGAACCTGGCGAATGTTTTCCTGAAAATGGGAAACCCGCGCAAAGCGATCGAACATTACGAAAAAGCGCTGGAATTGGCGCCAGACTTCGAGCGGGCCAAGCGAGGTCTGGAAAAGGCTCGGGACGCGATCGCCGAGGCACCTCAAACGGTCAACCCGTTCGGCCGGCTGGTGGACGAACAGACGCTGGCCCGGAACGTCGCGCGCACGGAATTCCGCGAACTTTCCCTTGAAGAACGATTCGCTGACCGGCAGGCACTCTCCGATCTCACCACCGAGATCATCGCGATTGCGACCGAATGGCTCGAAGGCATCCGCGATAAGCTTTCCCCTGCTCTGATCGAGCTGCACCGGAGCGTTATCGATGAGGACAACAGGATGGTCTTCGCCGCCTACGACAAGTACCGCGAGGCTATCCAACAGCACGACGCAGTGCGAGAAAGGCTTCGCCGCAGCGTCGAAAAGCTCCGGCAACACGAAGACGAAATGAAACAGCCGCCCGAATGAACATTTCTCGGATGGCAGCCACGACAAAGTGCGGCCTTCCGACTCGCGCTATCGAGACGAGGAGCGAAACGAGGCGTGCTCCCACGCCCCATCCGCGACGCAACGGGTTGTCCGGTCCCGGCGGCCCGTAGGGGGCGTAAACCGTCCGGGCGGACTGGTCAATGGGCCGGAAAGAGGGCTCGCTCCATTCCGTCCAGATAGTTCTCGATCTCGGCGATCTCTTCCGGCCGCAACCGGGCCGCACCGAACCGGACCTCGTAGAAACGGTCGACCAGCCACACGGGAAAGTCGGCCAGGCCGGGCTCGGCCAACTGGTTCCGCAAGTGTGTCTGGACCCGATGAGCAAATTCCCGGGGAGTTTGGTTGGGCTCGCGCCGCATCCCGCAGGCTTCCAAAATCGTCTGAAATCGCTCGTAAAACGCGACCGTGGTCCGCTCGCAGGCCAGGTCCCCCCCGAGGCGTTTTCCGAACAGCCGGGCGAGCAATATCAGAATGTTCGGGAATCCTGTCTCTGATCGCAGGTATCGCCGAACCGTCCAATCCACGACACTGAGCGCCAGCAGAACAAGAACCGCGACAACAAGCCATCGCACCGCCCGATGCCACAACGAAGAGCGGGTGGAAGCTGTTGTGTCCGCCATCGAGTCGATCGTGTCGCGGAGAGACTCCCACAGGCGAATCGCCCTCTCACGCAACGGCCGGTACAGAGAACGCTGTTGCTGCTGAAACGAAACCCCCACGACGTTGCTGATCCAGAAACTCCTCAACAATCGCGTCAAGTCGTTCCAGGAGGGTAAGGCGGGCTCCATGCTCTGAACGCTCAGGGTGCGAGCATAGGGTGTCGGGTCCAGGATGATCCACTTGCCGTCCACGTAAGCTTCCACCCAAGCGTGTGCGTGTCGCTGCTCCACCACAAAACGGCCGGTGATCGTGTTCTGCGTTCCGCCTTTGAAACCGCTGATAAACCGCGATGGAATTTCGACCGCCCGCAGCATCAAAGCCAGGGCCGACGCGAAATACTCGCAATGCCCTTGTTTCCGGTTAAACAAGAAATCCTCGACCGGATCGATCGTGGAATCTTTGATCGACAGGTTCAAGGAATAACCGAATTCGCCCGAGTCCCTCAGATAGGCTTCCAGCCGTTTCGCCGCCGCAAGCTGGTCGCCGGTTTGCTTCAATTCCTCTCCGACGATCCGTTCGGCCAGCGCGCGAAGACGTTGCAAATTGTCAGGAAGGTCGAGATACCGGGGAAAGTGAGCGCGACGTAACATCGCCGCTCGACGTCCGGGGACTTCATACACGTAGATGCCATCTCGGAGGTTTCTTAAGGAGTAAGCTGTGTAACGGAAAGGAGTCTTGGGCGCCCGGCTGCCGTCACGTCGAAGGGTCGAGCTGATGACGCTGACGTTCGCTCCCGAAAGGCCATCTTCGAGGCGGCACGCCACCGTGGGATGCATCACGAAGAGGATGCGCGTACCGATGGGATTCATGCGAATTTCTTGGCGGACGACGTCCCGGACGGGTGGGCGCGTGGCGATCGTCATCACCGCCTGCTCGGCCGCAGTGACCGACCATCGCCCGTCGTCATAGGCGGCCAAAACGGCGCCGCGGAAAAGCGGCTCTTCGTAACCGAGGCTGGCAGCATAGGCCTCTACGTCCAAATCTTTTCCCGTGACCGGGTCGACGACGCGGACCTCCAGCACAGGCTCGGTACTCTCGAGAATCTCGCCGATATCCCCCAAGCGAACTTCCGACGTGAATCCGGTGAGTGCCGTCAAGGCCGGCGTGGGGCGATCGCGAAAGAC
>JAADHY010000416.1 GCA_013151585.1 Planctomycetota bacterium | reverse complement strand
TAACCACGATCGGCCAGGACGTTGGCCAGGGTGTAGACGTGATTGGAGTGGTCGCGCTTCAGGATCGATTCGGTCGGGATCGGTGGCATCGACGTGAGGATGGCTTCCAATGCCCGCGCCGTACGGTTTCCGGTTGCGTAGAAATTGTCGAACAGCAATCCATGGCGACTGAGCCGATCGAATTGGAGCGTCAGACCGCGCGAGTCGCCCAACACGCCCACGAAGTTCGAACCGAAGCTTTCTTCGAGGATAAGGACCACGTTCCAATCACGAAGTGATCGGCCGGTGTCCACAACACGATCGACTGGATTCGGCGATTCGGCCAGTCGATCCCTCGACCCCACCACCTCGCCTCGAACTTGCCGTGTGACGGCCGACGCCGGCAGCGTCACGTAGTGTTGATCGTAATCAAAGCGACAAGTCCACGCGTAATAGACGAAACTGTAGAGCCCGTTTCCGGCACACTCGACGACGATTCGGTTGTCACAGAACTCACGCGACTGCATGCCAGTCGTTGCTGCCAGGCTAACCAGAGCCGCCAACACGGTGACCAACACAACGGCGCGTTGCTGCCATGAAAGTGGCCTTTCCACGAGCTTCAGGAGCCGTTTGCGGATCACGAGATAACCGAGCCCTCCGCCCACGACGATCACAGCCAGGTACGGGACCACGGCGTAGGATTCCCAAATGTTGCATGCCACCTCCGTGGGGTAAACCAGATACTCGAAAGCAATGTAATTCAGCCGCGACTCAAACTCCTCGAAAAACAACCACTCGACCACGGCGACCAACGGCAAAAGGAAAAACGCCGACAACCACTCCAATTCGAGCAGCGTCCGGCTCACCGGCCCGAGGAGCCGCCGAGACGGAACGAAGGTAATGTGTAGCGTCTGCCAGAGGATCAACCAAAACGCGACCAGCAGGTCAAACCGCAGGCCGACCCAAAGCAGCTTGGCGACCGTCGCGGGCTCCAGCGAAGTTGCGTCGGTGTAGGCGACAAGCAGAGCCACCCGAATGGCCAAGAATACGATTACCGCCACTACCAAGATGCCCGCCACAACCCGGTAGGGTCCGAGAAACTCGGCCAGGGCCGCCGTCAACCAAGAGCGCCATGGAACGTGGACCGTTTTCGCCTTTCGCGCGGCGCAGCGAGAATTTTTGCTGGGGCGTTGGAGGGAATGCGGGAAAGAGCCGGCAGGGTGAGTCGGGTCGAGCGGTGAATCTCCATGAACTTGCACCGATTGGTGCGATCCGGCGCCGTGCTCAGCCGCCGGAAAAGACGAATCCATTCTTGCCTCCGTGCATTCGGTATACCGAGCCGACATTCAGTGACCGAGTGCTGGCCCGGCTTTTCAACGGATCACGAGCAGGACGGGAAGGCTCGTCGAGCAAGCCTCTCAAAAAAGCTGACGTGTCGCTCAAGAGGCGGGTCTCATCTGGCTTGTCTGCTGAGTCTCCGCCAGGGCTGGCAAAGATGCCGCCCCGCCATTTGGCTCGTACACGCTCGCGGATGCCTCGGACAGACTTTCTTGTATCGGCCGTTCAGAGAGTGTTTTCCAGACTTTTTGCGCAAATCTCGTAAATTCTCATCATTGGAAGGAAGAAAGCCATCGGCTCCGTCAGTCTTTCGGCCGCCGCCCGGAGACGGCCGAGGCGAGGGAAGGCATCCAAAAGACGTTGTCCATGGGGGCGTGTGGCGTGACTGTTCACGAGGCAGTGACCTCTGTACCGATGCGAAGTGAAACCTCGGGACCCAAACACCGTTTCCCCGCGGCACCGACTGTCGGGTAACTCAACCGGCAACCAGGATCACAAGAGGCACGGCCGTCTCGAAGTGCCTGCGTGGACACCGGGCGAGTTTTGTGGTGTCCCTCGCGAAAGTTGGTCCGGGCGCCGTCCGACCCCGGGAGGGCCTTGGGCACAGGACACGAACAGTATCGGATTGCTGTGCTTGTGTCAAACACGGTTCTCGCAGCTCTTGTGCTGTACTAATGAGAATAGCTGGTGGTGACGCTCGCAGTATGCTCGCAGTATTCGACCCGACCTTGGGCGTCACCGGGAGTTCCGGATTTGCGGGCTGGAAGCGCTTTGTGCAGTACGTCCGGCTGGCAGACATGGTTGACACCGCTGTGGCGGGAGGATAACTTCGATGTTTGTGATCAGGCTGGGGGCAGTGGGGCGCACGTGGCTTGCGGTGCCGGGACCAGTGCTGGAAAAGGCGAGGACAGAACGGCTAGGATGGCGCCCGGTTCGTTGACACTTCCACCCGTTTTTTCTACGCGATCGTTGACCTCGTTTTTCGGGCGTGTGAAGTGTTCAAGGTCTACCCGGGGCCGCAGGCGGAAGGTGCAGTGTCTCGCCGCGAACTTGCCGCGGCTTGGTTTCTCGTTGTTGTTTTTTAGGAGGCGGGTGTCATGAAGAGGGTTCGTTTTTTCAGACATGGTTTTACTTTGATTGAGCTGCTGGTTGTCATTGCGATTATCGCGATCTTGATTGCCTTGTTGCTGCCGGCGGTTCAGCAAGCTCGGGAAGCGGCTCGACGCACCGAGTGCCGAAACAAGATGAAGCAGATTGGTCTGGCGCTGCACAACTATTACGACGTTTACAAGACGTTTCCGCCGCAGGCGGTGTGGGGCTACCCGAATCGACCTTCCTATCAGGTCGGGTCTCTTCCTGCTCCGTTCCACCACACGTGGTGTACTTTCATTCTGCCGTATATTGATCAAGGCCCCCTCTATCAGCAGATCAATTTCAACCTACCGGCCTGGGGGCAGCCGATTGTCGGGACGCGGGTCGAGGCGTTTCATTGCCCGTCGGACGGGGGCGGACTGGACAGCCCGGCCGACACGGACGGGATTGAGTACACCAACTACCCCGGCTCTGCGGGCTACCACTGGTGGTATCCTACGGGGCGAGGCCGTGGCTTGTGGGACGGCGTCTTCAACTACGTTCGAGCGATCAAGATGGCTGACATCCGAGATGGCACGTCGAACACTGCTATGATCATCGAGAGGTATTCCCGCGGTTACGACAGCGGACAGAATCCACCTAACCGGCGGGTCCGAGTAAACGGCGTGGGGCGGCCGAGGCCGTACCGCTGGCGTCCGGTGTACTGCGCCGCTTTCGTCGGCACGAGCATCGCGGGATGGCCAACCAATGAAGGCGGGCGAGAACGGTTTGCTGAAGTCGATGGTTCTGGTCCGAAGCAGGCGTGGCGCTGGTTCAGAAACCACGCGTTCGCTCCAAGCTTCATCGCTTATGGTGGGTTGAACACGCACTGGCTTGGGGCCAGCAGTATGCACCCCGGTGGTGCGAATCACCTGTTCGCCGACGGCACTGTCCACTTCATTTCCGAGTCCATGGATTGGACCCTGTGGACGAGCCTGCAAGGCATCAGCGAGGGCGATCAGGTCCAGTACTAATTCGGGACGGAAAACGGGAAACCGCTCCGACCAGCACGGCCTCGGGCGTGGAGCATCGGGGCCAGTTGACCTGAAGCTTCAGAGGGTTCGTCTTCCAGGCGATTGGCTGGAAAACGACCCCTCTCTTTAGAAGCCTTGGTCGGAGTGAATCCTCGGTTTTTCTTCGCGAGGGGTCGAGGCCAGAAGTTTTTCGTTTTCGGCGATCAGACCAGCCGGGCGGAAGGAGCAAGACAGAAAACGCGAGCATCCGTCTGGGCTTTGGGTTGCCACGCCAGCAGTGGCTTCCGTGTGGTCAGGGATGCGCTGGTCAATCGGGGTGGTTGTGTGCTTCTCGGCCGGTGCTGGTCACGGATTGCATGAATAGGGCCGGTTTCCAAGCAGGGGGCCGGTGACGCCTCTCGCACAAACCAATATCAGTGGGATCCGTAAAGGTTAGCGAGCGTGCCGAAGGTTACGCGGCTCCGGCGGCGGGCCCGGCGATATCAGAAGAGCGGTCGTCTGGTGTTGACGGCTGTTGGTTCCAACCGGAAAGCACAACAAAGGGTTGAGCAATGCGAATCATTCTGAGTCTGCTAGTGTTCTGCGCCATGATGATCGGGATGGTCGGCTGCGGATCCGGCGTGCGTGAGCCAGCGACGGGGGAGGACACGGCTGCCAATCCGTCCCCAGAAATGATGGAAATCCCGAAGCCCGACGATCTACCGAAAGAGACGCCTGAGAAAGCTCCCGAATAGCCGTCACCGGGTTTCGGGTCTGGGGGACACGCTGGTCGGGGTAACATCAAGCCTCCAGCCTGTTTGAGGTGGAGGATGCGCGCTGCGTCTGGCTATTTTGATGTGCGCGCCGCCGGTCCCGCCAGATTGCTCGGCTTTGCGGCTGCCTGGCCAAGCAAACGCGGTTCGCGGCGGGCTGACGTGCCGGACATATGCGGAAGGCCACGGGCGTGTTAGCTGCAGCGGGTGGAGTGCGCAAGCGTTGCGGTGCGCGCGTAGCCGAACCGTGCACTCGGATGATCCCCGAGCCGATGGGCAACGGGAGTCCCGTCGCGGGGAAGAACCGGCCAGTTTTTGCTCAGGTCTCGCGGCTGTTGTTTCCCGGTGTGAGCTGGTACTCGTGGTAGTGGCCACGATGTGGCGTTGCCGATGCTGCCAGCATCGGCAACGGTGTTTGGCTGCGTCTCGATCTGTGAACGGCTGAAAGAGCGCGCCCAGCCGATTGGCCCGGCTTCCGCTTTTTGCTGCTCGAAAACGTGTGTCCTGCGGTTGAGGTGCGCGCCGTCTTGTGTATCGCCCGTCGGTTCCCTGCGGCGGTTGGAAAAGCGTTCCTCGATCAGGATCGGCACGCGGACACGGCTGTACCGTCGATCGAAGGCGGCCAGCCGCCTGCCATCGGTTCTGAGTCGGCCGGTAATCTGGACGACTGTCTCGTGGTTCTGCCGATCTTGTCGAAACAGGCCGTCTTGCCTACACTTGACCAAGCTCGTAACACGAGAAATGACGTCGCGCTGGAACGATCCGGAGCACGGGGCCTGCCTTGGCGGTGGAGGTTGTTGCGAGCCACTATTCCCGCGCGGTGCGATTTTCAACTTGGACGTGTGCGATACGATGTACTTCCGTGGTTCGGCCGCAGGCCAATGCGGAACTTTCGCCCTTCCGGCCTGACTTCTGGTCTCGACCTTCGTTCCGATTTTAGCAACGCGCTTCGACAGGAAGGAAAGCCGTGGAAATGGTGCCCCTCTTCTTTCGCAGACCGACGGCGAGGATTCTGATTATTGTGCTCAGTGTCTGCTGGATCTCGCCGGCACCAGGTGCAGCGCCGCCGAAAACGCTGAAGGCAAAGCCGGTTGAGCCGTCGGCCGACCAGGACGATGACTACAAGCTGATGAGGGTCCTTGTGGACACTTTTGACGAGATCGAGCGGAATTATGTGAAAGAAGTGGATCGGCGGAAGCTGATCGAGGCGGCCATCCGTGGGATGCTCTCGGAGCTCGACCCGTATTCCGACTACATCAGCCCTGAAGAGCTGTCTTACTTCAATCAGCAGGTGGAGCAAGAGTTTGGTGGCATTGGAATTCAGGTGCAGTTGCACCCGACCACGCGACGGCTGATGGTCATGACACCGCTGCCCGGTACGCCAGCCTACAGGGCGGGCGTCCGGGCCGGAGACATCATCATGGAGATCGAGGGCGAGTCGACGGAGGGTATGTCGTTGTCTGACGCGGTGAAGCGACTCAAAGGCAAGCCGGGCGAGAAGGTCACGATCGGAGTCTTGCACGAGGGAGCCAAAGAGATCGAGCAGATCACGATCGTCCGTGACGTGATCCATGTCCCGACCGTTCTGGGCGACAAGTACAATCCGGACGGATCGTGGGACTTCATGATCGACCGCGATCGGAAGATCGCTTACGTTCGGTTGACGCATTTCGGCCGACACAGCGCCGAAGAATTGCGACGTGCTCTGGATCGTCTGCTGGCCGACGGCATGCGCGGATTGATCCTGGATTTGCGCTTCAATCCGGGCGGACTTTTGTCTCAAGCCGTCAAGATCGCCGATATGTTTATCTCCGAAGGGACCATCGTCAGTACGCACGGGCGCAACAGCCCGAAGCGGGTTTGGAAGGCCACAAAGGAAGGAACTCTGCCAAATTTTCCGATGGCCGTCCTGGTGAATCGCTTCAGTGCTTCGGCCAGTGAGATTGTGAGTGCCTGCTTGCAGGATCACAATCGGGCGGTCATCATCGGCGAACGGACTTGGGGCAAGGGCAGCGTGCAGAACATTATCGAGCTGGAAGGCGGTCGCAGCGCGCTGAAACTGACCACGGCCGGCTATCTGCGGCCCAGCGGTAAGAATATTCACCGGTTCAAAAACGCCAAACCGAACGACGACTGGGGAGTCAAACCGGACGACGGCTACGAGGTGAAGCTGTCGGCCGAGGAAATGCGGCGGCTGGTCGAGTATCGCCGGAAGCGAGATGTCCTCAGCGAGAACGGTCCTCCCAAAACGGACTTCGTCGACCGCCAGTTGCAGAAGGCTCTGGAGTACATCATCGGCCGCTTGGAAGGCCACCGCGAGGCCAAAAAAGGGACGTCGAAGGAACACCAAAGCGCTAGCAAGCCTGCGCGCGTGTCTCCATCCAAAACACCGCCCAAACCCGCCCAGGACGCTCAGCGACCAGACCAGAAACCGAAAAAACCCCAGACGAAACCTAAAAAGGGTTCCGCGCCGATCCAGAAGCCTCAGAGCAAGCCCATGTCCTCCCGGACACCTTCCGATCGAAGAACCGCCCAGGTTCCGAGGAGCTGTGCGACGTGAATGCGTCGGGTTGCTCTTGGGAAAAACGCCCGGGGTCGCTCCTTCTGGCCATCGAGTCGACGTGCGACGAGACGGCGGCGGCCGTCATCGATCGCGGCTTGCATGTCCTTTCGAATGTCGTCGCATCCCAGACCGAGCTGCATGAACGGTTTGGCGGGGTGGTTCCGGAAATCGCTTCTCGCGCGCACGTTCGGCGGATTCTGCCGGTCATCGACGAAGCCCTCCGCCAGGCGAAGGTGAGCCTCTGCGACATCGACGCGATCGCTGTCACCAACGAGCCGGGGCTGGTCGGCTCGCTGCTGGTCGGATTGACGGCCGCCAAGACATTGGCTTTCGTTCTGGACGTGCCGCTGGTGGCGGTCAATCACGTCGAAGCTCATATTTATTCGTGTCGCATGGTGGCCGGCCCGGACGTATTTCCCGCGGTGGGGCTGGTCGTCAGCGGTGGTCACACCAACCTCTATGATTGCCCCAGCAGTGTGGAGTACCATCTATTGGGTTCGACCATCGACGACGCGGCAGGCGAGGCTTTCGACAAGGTGGCTCAGGTGCTGGGGTTGCCCTATCCGGGCGGTCCGTCGGTCGAACGAGCGGCCCGGGAAGGCGACCCGTTCGCTTTCGCTTTTCCTCGCGTGTTTCTGCATGACGAGCGTCTGCAATTCAGTTTCAGCGGCTTGAAGACGGCCGTGCTTTACGCCGTGAAAGGGGTACCGGGTTCACGAAAAACGGCCCCTCCGCTTACGCCCAAACGCGTCGCCGACGTGGCGGCCAGTTTTCAAGAAGCGGTCGTCGAGGTGCTCGTCGCCAAATGCCGGCAGGCGCTCCAGCGAACGGGACGCACGAGCTTGTGCGTTGGGGGCGGGGTCGCGGCCAACAAGCGGTTCCGAGAACGGTTGGAGGAGATGGCCGAGCGGCACGACGTCCGCCTGACCATTGCGTCGCCCGAACTCTGCACGGACAATGCGGCCATGGCGGCCATGGCGTGGGAACTGCTGGACCGGGGCCGTTCCGCTCCGCTGGACCTTGATGTTCGCCCCGGCTTGGTACGCCAAAGGTCGTAGCTCGGCCGGGCGCCTCCATCGTGCCAGCCGCTCGTCCCGCGTGATCCTCTCGGTCTGACGGCTTCTTACAAGGCCCCTTTGCCCGTCAGCACGACGCCGATCGTGCGGATCAGAATCTTCAGGTCGTTCCAGAAGCAGCAGTTTTGGAGGTAAAGTAGGTCCAGCGCAACCTTTCGCCGGAAACTGGCGATGTCGTTGTCGTAACCATTGATGACCTGCGCCAGCCCGGTCAGACCAGGTTTGAGCCCCAAACGATGCAAATAGTCCGGGATTTCTTCGGACAGCTTTTCGATGAACTCCGGTCGTTCCGGGCGCGGGCCCACCAGCGACATGTCCCCGCGCAGCACGTTCCACAGTTGAGGCAACTCGTCCAACCGGGTTCGCCGAAGAAACCGACCGATTGGCGTGACTCGCGGATCATTTTTCACGGCGAAGCGAGCTCCGTCCTTTTCCGCGTCGACTCGCATTGTGCGGAACTTGTAAAGAACGAAAGGCTTCCCATAGGCCGGGGTTTGCCGTCGGTCGGGCAGCCCCCGTCTGCGTTCGATGCCCCCCGGCGGGGACGTCCCTCGGTTCCGACGCCGATCCCGCTGCCGTCGCAGGTTCAGGCCCGTCCGAACTTGCTTGAAGATGATCGGTCCGGGTGAGGTCAGTTTCACCAGCAAGGCCACGATCAGCATCACCGGTGAGAGCAGTACCAGCAAGACCGCCGAACCGACGATGTCCACTAGCCGCTTTAGAAAACGGGTCCGCCAGCTCAGGCTCCGGATGTCTCGACGGGGACGCTCCAGTTTCAGATAGGTGATCCAGTCCGCCGGCGGCAAGTACTGCGACACGGCGTATTGAGCCACCAAATCCGCCAAGCTTTCTTCGGCGCCCTCTGACGGCCGAGCGGTCCCGGGGGAACGCGTAGCATGGGGTTCCGACGCCGATATTCCTGGACCGTCCGCCGGTGCCCATTCGCCGCTCGATGAAGGGAGTTCTTCTAGCGCTGGCTCTGCCATGATCGGCCACCCTGCGATAGGTTATTGCGTGTTGCTATATATGGATACGCTGCCGGCAGCCTGGGACTCCCCCTAGGGAGCCCGACTCTAGACGCGGCCACGAAGGCCACGTTCGGTCGTCGACGCCAGGGGACCTGGGTCGTGACGGCCGCATTGTCCGTCTCGTGTCAGCGGACCCTGCCGGCGCGCAGAACTTGGCTCAGCGTTCCTGACAATAATCAATCTAGCTCGCTCGGACGGATGGTGACGCGTAGACCTCGACCAGCGGCCTCTCAGTGAGCAAGATACAACTGTGGGTACCGATAGAAATGAAGAAAGAGAATGTACCGAATGGCAGGAATTTTCGGATAGGATCGCTCGTGCGGGTTCAGCGCGGAAGTGCATTCAATCGACGACCGCGATTGATGATTGGCTCATTGGGACGCGGGGATTCTTGGCCGCGCCCCGTGTTAACGTCGGCGTCCCGCTGCGAGCTGGCGGGAGCTTTGGCTTTCCGTTGGCCGCTCGCTGCTCAAGGCTCAGACGAGGGTCCGGAACCGCCAGGATCCCAAGCCGAAAAAGACCGCCCCAAATCCAAGAAGCATTCCACAGCACTGAGCGATAGTGGCTGTGTTGGGGGCATCGACGGTTAGAGCCTGGTCGTAAGCGATCAAGGACCACGCGTGCGGCGTGGCCAGGCTGACGTTTTGCATCAGTTCCGGCAACCAATCGCGTGGCATGAAGCATCCGCTGATGCCAGCCATCGTGATGACCAGGAAATTGGCGTACGCCGACACTTGCGAGTCCGTCCGCACGGTGGTGGCCACCAAGAGCCCGAGTCCGGTGGCCGCGACCGACGTGCAGAAGAGGATGGGCAACAGCAACCAAGGGCTTACGCCCCAAGACATGCCGAACAGCAACTTGCCGAACAAGAACAGCAAGACACTCTGGACCAGCGAGATGATCAAGAACGGGATGGTCTTTCCCAGCAGGAGTCCGTTCCGCGTCACCGGGGCCATGCTCAGCCGTTGCAACGTTCCCGTTTCGCGTTCACTCAAAAACGAACGGGCCATAATGTTGACCAGGAAGAAGGCAAACATGACGGTGAAGCCCGGTACCAGCGTTTCGTAAACCGGATTACTAGCGGCGGCCTGTGCCTCACCGCTCGTGGGCCTATCCCCGTTGGGCCCCGCCGCCACCGTGGCCGTCGTCGCTTCTTGGTCCGAGCCTTCCTCCGAGCGGGATCGGCTCAGCAGCCGATTGACGATCTTGTTTTTGCGAGCGATGTGGGGAGCGACGACCTGTAAAGTCGCGGCCAAAACCAATTGCTCCGTGATACTTCGGATGCCAAACGCCGATGTTCGGGCCTCGACCGACATGTCCAAAGCCTGGGTCCCTTTCGCCAGCGGACCTCGGTCGGCGTCGATGATATCTCGAAGTTTGAGCGCCTCGACCCGCGTTTCGAATTCCGGCCCAACGATCAAAGCTGCGTTCACCTCGCGCGCGTTGACCAAGCGGCGAGCCTGTTCCGCCGAGGCAACCCGGATCACCCGAAGGCTGTCCCGGCGATCCAGCGAGCTGATCACGCGCTGGGCCAATTCGCTGTCTCTTTCGACCGCCACGGCCATCTTCAAAATCTGATTTTCGGCCTTCCAGCCCAGCAGACGGCCTGTCGAGAGACCCAAGATGGCGATGAAAGCCAGCGGGAGCAACACCAAGACCATCAAGGCTCGCCGGTCTCGGCCGAGCAGCTTTAAGTCTTTCCTTGTGATTTCCCAGGAGCCCATGGTTGTTCTGATTCGCAACGAGAAAGGGGAGTGAAACGACCGGTCGGTGTAACAATCGACCGGCACGAGCTGCCGCGGTTGCGCCGGGGATCGCTCGGCTTCGGACTGTGAACGTCAATCACGCAATCGGTGACCCGTCAACCGCAGGAACAACTCTTCCAGGTTCGACTCCTGTGTTTCGATCGCGCTGACGGTGATCCCGTGGTCAGTGAGGACGTCCAAGGCGGTGCGAGTGACGTCTCGGAGCTCGTCGCGGCTGGGCGGAACTTTCCACGCCAATCGGATGGCTTTGTCCATTCCCGGCAATTCTTGCCCGTTGACCGCCACCGTGACGTTGGGCAAATGCTCCAGCCGATCTACGACGGAGTCGGGAACTGTGGGCACGCGAAACGACACGCCCGGTGTCACTTGTTGCAACAGCTCGCTCATCGGACCACATGCCAGCAGGCGGCCGTGGTCGATAATCGCCGCCCGATGACAAATGGCCTGGACCTCCTCCATATAATGGCTCGCGTAGATCACTCCAGTTCCGGCCGCTCCCAGCTCGCGGACGCAGTTCAGCAGATGAGCTCGGGACTGCGGATCCACACCGACCGTTGGCTCGTCCAGGATCAACAGACTTGGCTCGTGCAGCAAAGCCACGGCAAAATTCAAGCGGCGTTTCATGCCGCCGGAAAACGTGCCGGCTGCATCGTCTGCTCGCGGAGCCAGTCCCGCCAAATCCAACGCGTCGGCAATCCGCTGGCGCAAGCGTTTGCCGCGCAACCCATACAATCGCCCAAAGAAATCCAGGTTCTCTCGCGCAGTCAAGTCGGGATAGATGGCCAGATTCTGCGGGACAACACCCAAATGCCGGCGGAATTGGCGGTCTCCAGGCGGCACGGACTTCCCCTGGAACAGGATGTCGCCGGCATCAGGTTTCAACAGGCCGGCGATAACGAGCATAGTGGTCGTTTTGCCCGCTCCGTTGGGCCCCAGCAGCCCGAAGATTTCACCTGCCTCAATCTCGAAACTCAAGCCGTCGACGGCAACGTGTCCGTCATAGCTTTTCCGCAAGTTTCGGACTTCCAGCAGGCTCACCAACTCGCTCCGTCTTTCCTTGTCTCGCCTTTGTGGAACAACCTTGCTGCGAAACTCTCGCCCGCCCCGTCGGGAGGCTGGCACGAGCCCTCGCAACACTCAGCTCATCGCGAGATCCTCACGCCAAACCGACCAGCATCGCATGCGTTGCGACCACGCTCGCGGCGGCCGCGGCACCGACTCGAAAATTATCGTTCCAGCGACTGGGCAAGGATTCCGCCAGAGCGGCCATCAAGGTCGCCGTGACGCCGCAAACCCAAGCGACCGACCATGAAACCTCGGGCTGGGCCTCCCCCCAATAAGCCAAACTCGCCAACGGAGCCGCCACCAGCACAAAGGCAATTGTTCCCGCCCAACTCTTAGCAGGATTCCACGGCAGGGGCCGTTCGCCGAAAAGACGGCCCACTAAAGTCGCAGTCCCGTCCCCGTATGCCACGATCGCAAGCGTGACCAAAGCCAGTTCGACGTGGGCCGGAAACAAAAGAAACAGCGTGAAAGCTGGAATCGTGTAGCCCACAATCGGCCCGATCCGCGACTCATCCGTACGCCGGCGGAACTTTCGGAACTCCAACACCGCTGCAATAAACAAGACTCCGATCACCACGACCGCGGACGCGCGATACAGAAGCGACAACGGGTCTTCGTGCGGAACGAGACAGGAAATCCAGGGAAGCAACCCTGGGGCGAAATGCCAGGCTCGCCGTCGCCACTCGGCGCCGCTCAAACGGTCCAACCGGTCGGCCCAACCAAATCGCTCGACAGGTGGGACCCAGTCGACGCGGACCACGTCCGACACCACGGTGTCGAGTCCGTCGAGTTCACCCGACGGGCCAACATCGTCACGCGCGGTCAGACGCCGTGGAAGGGAAGACGAATCCGACTCAAGAGGGATTACCTGCTGCATGCTGTCTGATCCTGGCTGCTAAAATCAGATCCCGGGTGTCCCATTCGCGTTCAGACATCTCCGTGACGCTATCGACAAATAGCCGTGCGTCAGTTTCACTCCCTCGATGCTTTGATCCCCAGACACATTTCCAAGTTACTTCGAGTCGGCGTTCCCTTCCTAGACTCCGGCGTCGTTTCAGTTTTCGCCGAGAGTCGGGCTAAGTCAAGCAGTTTCTGCTTGGTTGTGCCCAGAAAAGTCTGCTCAGGCTTCTCCGCCATCTTAGTCGGCGTATATACCTCATATTCTTGATTTTATCCAGTCTGCAGCGGGATCGATACGCTCATCCGCGCGCTTCAACGCGACCATTCCTGTTTTCCTGATGATTCCGTTCGGGGGCTGCTCCGAATCCAGGGAGGGTCGATCGTCGTACATGGCGCTGGCCAACTTTGCCTCGGAAGCTCCCTCGCGCGGTCCGTTCACGCGAGGATTCCAATCAGCCGAGTTCTGGACTGATCCAGGACCAACCGAGGGCTGGCCCGCCAGACTTCGGCTGCAACCTTCGACAACCGAGTCAACTCTGCCAACTTTGGCGGTAATGTGTGTTCGACGACAATATGCCGGACCCATTCGGGCTCGAATGTTCCGACCGGAGCGATTGCGACGGTTCGGCGCGGTGTTGGAACGGGCCCCGCCCCTCACCGCGGCGCTCATCGCGGTGGACCGACTGGTCTGTCATCGACTAACCCCCGGGAGGACTCCACTTGCTTGAGGCCAAATCGCTCAGTCGGAGTCCTACCCGTGTCAACGGCTCCAACTATAAGAAGCTGGATCAATGTGCAATTTGCGCCGACGAACTCGTGTTTTTTTCGAAAAGCGTCGATCCGCACGCGCCATCCTGCGTCGGTCGTCCGCTTCGACGGTTTCTACTTGACCGTGCCCTGCAGACTGACCTAAGATGGATTTGGCTGATTTCTGATTCGACAGCGGCTCAAACGGGCACGTGCCAGCGCAAACCCGTTGACCGATCTTGCGCGTCCGGAGAAAACCGATCATCAGCAACAATCCGATTGAACGGTACGGGCTGTCGCTGACAACCTTAACTTTCGCGTGGCGGGAATCTCTGTCGATGGACGGGGTAGCGGTCGTTGTGTTTGCGCGAGGCGCACGGTGTGCGCCGAGGAACCTGGTGTGAGGTGTCTTGCGGAGCAGCCTCGGGAGTTCCCAAGAGGGACGAGGTTGCGATGCAGTGAAGGCCCAGAACGACGGAACCGTAAAGGCAGTCGACGGGGTGGTGAAAGGCTTCGCGGCGAGGCCGGCAACTTTCCGCCATCGGAAAGCGGACGAAGCACCCGGTAAAGGCTCCGAATCATGCATATTATCGGAAAAGTTTGTGCTTGGTTGATCGTGATTCTGGCCGGGGTGGCGATCACTCTGACTGCGCTCATGGCCCAAGTCCGCAACAGTTGGGCCAAGAAAACGGCCGACTTGAAAGCTCAATGCGAAACGAGCCAGCAGGAGTTAGCCGAGAAGCAGCAGCGACTTCGGGAATTGGAAAAAGAGCTGGCTCGCATCACGCTCGACTGGAACGAATATTGGTCGAACGTGCAAGTTGATATTCTCGATCCAAAGCGGGGAATGATCCGGGCGGCGGTCGGGCCCGACCGAGGAATTAAACAAGGGCAGACGCTTTATGCCTTCCAGCCGGCGGCCGATGGGAAAGGCACTGTTTTTGTTGGACCGTTCGTGGTTGACACGGCTCGGCAGGGGCAGTGCGGACTGCGGCCAGCGTGGCGGTTTCGGCCGGGCGAACCGGAGAAGTGGCGGTACGGTCCGGGTTGGCGGTTTCGGGCGGCCATTCCCACGGCGACTTTGGCTGTGTTCCGTGATTTAGAAGTGGCCTTCGCCCTCTCGGACGAACTTTTGGATGCCAAGCAGCGCTACTTGGCTGCCCAGCAGCAATTGAAACAGTCAGCGCAGCAGCATTTGAATTTCCGTTTAGCGGAGTTGCACGGGACGGATCAAACGCCGGGATTGGTTCAGGCGCTGGAGGAAGAAGAAGAGGCTCGTAACGAGCTGCTGGTGCAGGTCGACCTTTTGCGTCGGCGGCTGAAACAAACAGTGGCCCGATTGGAGCAGCTTCGAGCGGAAAACCAACGGCTGGCGCAACAGTTGGAGCGGACGGCGCTGCCCACGACCGCGGGACGCTGATGGAACGATTGGACGCTCGGCTCGCCGAGACGAGAGGGCGTGGGCGGGACAAGCTTCAGGCATGGCTCGCGGCTCGAGCACACGGTCACAAACGGATTGACGGCTCATGGGCATCTACAGTCGGGACTATCTGCGAGACTCTCCCGGCCCTTCGGGCTTTGCCTTCCGACCGGGCTCGGTCTGCAAGTGGATCATCATTGCGAACATCGCCGTTTTTCTGCTCCAGAATGTTAGCCCGTACGTTCAATACTGGCTGGAGCTTGACCCGGCGGCCGTGGTGAGGGGACAAGTCTGGCGACTGGTGACTTATTCTTTTTGCCACGCGCGCGAGCAGCTTTTGCACATAATCTTCAACATGCTCTTTGTGTGGTGGTTCGGCCGGGCGTTGGAGACGATGTTTGGGTCCCGCGAATTCCTGCTTTTCTATCTGACGGCGGCGTTGATTGCGGGATTGAGCTTCGTGGGGCTGCAGTTCATGGTGCACGATCTGTCGCCGGCCATCGGGGCCTCCGGAGCAGTGATGGCCATCGTGATGGTCTACGCCATGTACTATCCGCGCCAGCAGATTTTGATCTGGGGGATCATTCCCGTCGAGATTCGGTGGTTGGTGGTGTTTTACCTGGTGTTCGACGGCTGGCCGGTGCTAGTGAGCCTGACTAGCGGCGGAGGCGGCGACGGGATCGCACACGCGGCCCACCTGGGCGGCTTAGCCTTCGGCTTCCTCTACAAGCGACAGGGATGGCGACTGGAGACTTGGGCTGCACGGATCCGGTGGCCGGGGGCGGGACGCGTTTTCCGACCGCGCCCTAAGCTACGCGTCTTTCATCCAGAAGACGACGCGCCAGACGATCTGGACGAGCAGGTGGACCGCATCCTCGAGAAAATCTATGTTCATGGCGAAGCCAGCCTGACCGAGGCGGAACGGGCTCTGCTGAAAAAGGCCAGCCGCAAATACAAGCATCGGAGCCCTTGAACGCGTCAGCGTGGGGCTGGGATCGCGAAGTCTGATGGCTGGAGTCCGGAGTCACCGCTGTGAAAGCGATGGTTTTGGAGCAACTGGCGGACATCCACACGTCGCCGTTGAAGCTGGTGGATCGCCCGGTCCCGGAGCCAGGGCCGGGCGAAGTTCGAATTCGGGTTTCGTGCTGCGCGATCTGCCGCACCGACTTGCATGTGATCGAAGGCGATTTGCCTCAGTACCGCTTGCCGATCGTGCCGGGCCATCAGGTGGTGGGCGTGGTCGACCAATTGGGCGGAGGTTGCCAGCGGCTGCGAGTGGGAGATCGAGTCGGCATCGCGTGGCTGCGTGGCACGTGTGGTACGTGTGCCTTTTGCTCAAGTGGCCGCGAGAATCTTTGCGATCATCCGCGGTTTACCGGCTACCACGCCGACGGAGGGTACGCGGAAGCGGCGGTCGTGCCCGAAGAGTTCGCGTATCGCATCCCAGACGCTTTCTCCGATGTGCAGGCTGCTCCGCTGCTTTGCGCCGGCATCATTGGCTACCGCGCTCTCAAGAGAAGTGAATTGCCGTCGGGGGGAAAGCTGGCCATTTACGGTTTCGGGTCCAGTGCGCACGTGGTGATCCAGATTGCGCTGCACCGGGGCTGCGAAGTTTACGTGGTGACGCGTGGCGAAAAGCATCGGCGATTGGCCGAGGAAATGGGCGCGGTCTGGGTTGGCGAGCGGGCTTCCGACATGCCGGTCCGCGTGGATAGCGCCATCATTTTCGCTCCGGCCGGTGAGCTGGTGCCCCCCGCTTTGGAAAGTCTGAGAAAGGGCGGCACGCTGGCGCTAGCGGGCATCTACATGACCGACGTTCCAGGGCTAGAGTACGAAAAACACCTTTTCTACGAACGGAACGTTCATTCGGTGACGGCCAACACTCGCCAAGACGGGCGAGAATTACTGGAAGAAGCGGCCCATTCGGCCCCACGTGACACTCTATCCGCTTCGGGACGCCAACCGAGCGTTGCAGGACCTGAAGAGCGACAAAATCAACGGGACCGGCGTCCTGACCATCGGCTGACGGCTCCTCACGCCGGTCCCGTTACGCGCCGTTTCACTTGTGCAGCTTTTCCAAAATCTCTTCGTGCGTGGGGAACCGCCCCACTTGGTGCTTACTGAAGATCAGCTTGCCATCGACGGCGACGTCGAAAATCCCACCGCCGCCTTTGATCAACTCTGGTTCGACACCGACTGCGTTCTTGATCGCGTCCGCCAAACTGACGGCTTTCGGTTCGTAGTTTCACTGGACGCAGTAGGTGATGGTGATTCGCATGACTTGAGTCCTCCTCAGACGGAATTCTGTAACCCGATTGATCCTCACATCACAACGAAACGTGAATCTTGTTCGCGTTGGGAAATGCGACCGCCCTTCACCGCCTTCTCTCAAAGTGGTGCAGCAGCGCCTTCGAAAAAAGCCTTTCTCGTCCTCCCGCCAGTCTCACCGCTTGTCGCAGGAATTCTAGCGACTGAGACATCGATTTCGTAGAGTCGGATTGCCTTTGTCCGCAGCCGAAGGAACCGGCCTGCGCAGACCGTTGCGCTATCACGGCCGATCCTGTTTCCAGCCATCGATCATTCTCTGAATCCGCTTCGGGTCGAATTGCTTCGGCGGCGGGAAGTCCTGATTGGCTAGCAGCTCTTGGAGTGTTGGCGTTTTCGAGGTCACTCCGCCGGGCGGTACCTCGAGGCGGGCAGACCACACGATAGCGTTCAATACAATCTTCCGGAAATCGTCGTGGGCCCAATTCCAGTGGAAGTGACCGCCGGTGAAGCCGAAACCACGGCCTCCATCCGGACGCTCGTACGCCCACGCAACGACTTGCGGCTCTTTGCGATCCAGCACGGCGGCTCGCACATGCGGGTTGTTGCTGTGGGCACCGTCCTTGCGCCGCAGTGTTTCGGCTGGCGGAAGATCGTTCAGGATGGGCGTCCAGCCCCGCCGGTTCGAGCGGAAGCGCATGTGATAGTACCATTCGTCTCGAATGGCGAAGGGCCTCACGCCGCGCGCGACCGGATGCTTCGGCAGGTCCGTGAACTGGGGTGTCCAGTGAGGATTGACCGACCAATGGGTTTCAAAATAGCCGCCGATCCAATCGAGAAACGCCTGACCCGCTCGGCCTTTGGGAACTTCGACCGCATAGTGCAGGCAGACCAATCCGACTCCTCGGCTCATCAGCCGCCCGACCTGATCCAGATGGGGCAGGATCGGATGACGCCCGCCACCGTCGGCAAAGACGACGATTGCGGCCGCGTCGTCCAGCACGCTCGGGTCTCTGGGCCAGCCGTTTGTGATCACAACGGCGTCCGCCTGTGGTACGTTTTCGTTTAACGCCTTGGCCAGAAGCAAGCAGCCTGCCCGGTGCTCGTGCGAGCCGAACCCGTGGCTGGGCGGTCCGGCGATCAGGACGATTTTCTTTTTTGCCGACGAAGCGGGCGGTTCGGCCGCTCGGGCGGTCACCTCGGGCCGACGGTCTGTGCCGCATACAGCGAAAACAGCCGTGAGTAGCACGATGAATCCTCTGGGCGTGAACGTTCCGGGCATTGCTTTTTCTCCTCGTTGCGGTCGCCGCACGATGATGCGACGAAGGCTCGGTGGGTTAACGTCAGGCAGAGTCAATCCGCACGTGCACGTCCGGCTCAACTGCAGGTTCGTCGGCCGCGAAGTCGGTCCAGAATCCGCGCCGAACGTGAGCCGGTTGCAATGATCCGAATCCGCCGAGATTGCTCGCCGGTGATCTCGATCTGAACCTCCAGCCGGTCGTCGGGCAAGATGGAAGCCACTCGGTCGGCCCATTCGATCAAACAGACTCCGTCGCCGAAAAGGTACTCGTCGCCACCCAAGTCAATGAACTCGTCCGGGCCTTTCAGGCGATAGGCGTCGGCATGGTAGATCGGAAGCCGACCCGCGTATTCGCGCACCAATACGAACGTTGGGCTGGCGACCTCTTCCGAGTCGGCCCCTAGAGCTTCGGCGATCGCTCGGACCAGAACCGTCTTGCCCGCCGCGAGTTCTCCTCGGATCGCAACCACCGCTCCCGGTTCCAGAACATCGGCCAGCCAACGGCCGATCTGCTGGGTGTGCTCGGGACGGACCGAAGAGAACGTGATGCCAGGGGAATCGATGGCCATCTATTTCAAGTCGTCGTCTTCCAGAGCGGCGATGTACGGCAAATGTCGGTAATCATCGTTGTAATCGAGCCCGTAGCCAACGACGAAAGCATCGGGGATGACAAAGCAAGCGTAATCCGGTTCGATGTCGACCTCGGACCGACCCTGCTTCTTCAGCAACACCACCGATCGCACGCTGCGGGGCTGATACCGGCGAATCACTTCCAGCAGCCCTTTCAAGGTGTGGCCCGTATCGAAGATGTCGTCGACCAAAAGGACCTCCCGGTCCCTAATATCTGGAAGCAGCTCGGTGTTGACCGTCAATTCGCCGGGCCGGGTGGTGGCGCCGCGGTAGCTGGAAGCCTGGATCAATCCGACGCGCAAGGGGAGATCGATCCGGCGAATCAGGTCCGACAGGAATACGATGCTTCCGGTCAAGACCCCCAGCACTGTCAGCGGCTTTCCGCGGTACTCCGCGGCCAATCGCTTGCCCAACTGGTCGACTTCCTTCTGGATGTCCTCTTCGCTGATCAATCGCTTCACGAGACCTACCCTTGATGCTTCCGTCGGCGTCCGAGCGAATTGCAGCCAGCCAGTCGGCCGATCCATCTTATGATATGGCAAAGCCAGTGGAAACGAAACCGCGAGGGATGGCAAGCGAGGGGACGCACGGCGGAGTTTGCATGGCTGCACGGCCACACTCAGAGGTCAGAGTGCGAAACGAAGTCCCTTCTCCTCCCGTCCGAGGGGAGAAGGTGCCCGAAGGGAGGATGAGGGGGGCACAATGGTTCGAGTTGGTGCAGAGGTCTCGAGAGACGCTCCGCTCAACCCAGGCTACCCCCAACGGAGTGAACGCAGCGCGCTAGCGTGCGGTCCCTGCGGCCTACACGCTTGGGGCGGCAACGCGACCGGACGCTAGCGCGTTCTGCTCACGCTTCACGCTGCGCGCCTGAGGCTAGCGCTTACTGGACCGGAGGCTAGCGCCTTCCGCTTACTGTTTACTGTTTGATGCCGATCGGAGAGCCCTCACCCGGCTCGCTGCGCGAGCCACCCTCTCCCGCACGCGGGACAGGGGACCGGTCCACTGCGGCCGGATGTCGAAATCATAAAGTGCGTCGTGCGCCCGGCATGGCAAGCGAGGTAGACGAGAGGGGCGCAGAGGGCCGCAACGAAGCAGCATGGCCTTTGGCCGCTCGGCAGCCTTCTTCTTCCCGCGTTGTGATTCGCGCGCTCTGCGGACGGTTTAGCTTTCGCCGCTTGTGTCGCTCTTTTCGCTCGTGGAGCAAAGGCGGCCGCTTGCTCCGCGTTACTCGGTGCCGTGCAGTCGGCTGGCGCGGTCAAATTCGAGCGAGTTGCGCGAGGGGATAAAACGCATGCGTTTTGCGTAGGCCACACTGTAATCGCCGCCCGCCCGAACCTGTCGCCAGATTGCGGCTTCGCGGTTGCCGAGCGAACTGAGGATATAAAGCCCTTTCGATTCGTCGTAGCTGATGACGTCGGCGCGAGCGACGAAGGTTCGGCCTTCGAGCTTGGCGTTTCCGCGAGCGGTCAGTTCGATGTAGCCGCGAGGAAACGCCTCTGTTTCTGGTTGGAAAGCGAACTCCAGTCGATCGCACTGCATCTCAGCGGCGTCTTTAGGGAGCTGGTCGGGGTTGATCGTCCCGAGCGGGCCGTCGACTGGGCCGTAAACAATGCGCACGCGGTCGACGAAGGTTGCTTGCCGGTCTCGCAGATTTCCGACCGTGTTGCCGGAGAACTCGATCCGCGTGTATTCCCATTCGGCTTCTTCGGCCTTCAGTGGGGCATTGGCTCGGGCCTGAGCTTGAGCGGAGACGGCCGCGCGCTTGCCGCGTCCTCTGCGCCAAAAACGGATGTCCCCGGGGCCCACGGCCTCCGTTTTCCCCGTGACCTGGTCGAGCGAGAAACGGCCACAACGGGCTTTGCGAATTTCCATCAGCTCGTCCGCCACGTATCCGTAACTGTCGACTTCGACGGCGTCTTGACACACCACGCGGCGAATCTGGACTTGCCGGCGGGGCGACTGCCGTTCGGTGAAGGGGACCGGTTGCGTGAGCTCGACCAACATGTCATGACACCGCATCCGGCTGTGTTCCAGTTCGGCTCGGATGCGCCCGTAAAAGTGCCCCTGAAGTCCGTCGAACGTCATTTTCTCGTCCCACTGAACGGTCAGAGGCTGCGGCTTGTCGAAGGGGCGGCCTTCCAAGTCTCGTTTGACCAGGAGCGTCAGTGATCCGGGGCCGTTGACGGAAGCTTGATTCGCCGCCCGGTCCAAGAATATCTCGGGCCCTTCTAGCTGGAACTCAGGATGATCGATCTTGGCCGGGACGCCGAAGACGTGCAGCACCTGATTATTCGGGCCGGCATTGACCAGGTGGAGCCGATGTCCGGCCACTTCCAGACCGGGCGTTTCTGGTGAGTCGCTTGGCTGCACGATGCGGACGTCACCTTCGTTCCAGACTTCGGCCGTATTCTTCCGCGTCCGAGCCTTCACGCAGGCGAACCTTGATCGTCTGCGCCTCGATTTGGACAGGCTGCTGCCTGGATCCGCCGTTGGGCACCGGCAGTAGGGGCGAGACGCCCTCGGCGAGTGGTCCGTCTTTTGCGGCTCCGGCCGGTCGAGCGGTCCGGTTCGGCAAAGACTTCGAGGCTCGGCCGGTGGAATCCGTCTGAGCCGCCGAGTCGGTCGGTTCGGACCGCGCGAACGAGACCTCGAGCCGTTCGGTCTGCCCTTCCAGTTGCGGACTGGTGATCTCCACGTGGCCGGACGCGATTAGGTAATGCGGCCGGTTTTTGCGCAAGCCTTTCGGACCTCCGTCGGAGTCCGCGCTGGTTGGTTTCGATCTGTTGCGCTCGGCCGGTTCGTACCAAAGCCGAATCAGGTCGGCCTTCAGCGCCATTTGCTGATCCGCCTTCGCGACGTGGGCCTGGTCTTGCATCTCGATCAGGTTCCAGTTCGAGTTAGGATCGGGGTAGAGCCGCATTTGAGTCAACCAGCCGGCATCGAGGATGAGTCGGTCGTTTCGGCGGTCACGATGTTCGAGCCGACCGGCGCCGCGGCACCACGCCGACACGATCTTACCCTGTTCGTCATGAGTGACCGTGATTTCCGGGCAGACCAGGATGCTTGTGCGATGGGTGACGCGGGCGGCCGAGTCGCTCCGCAGGACCGCCACTCGCGAAGGACCGTCGTAAATCAGTTCCGTCACGTGAGCAACCAGTTCGTTGGCG
>JAADHY010000704.1 GCA_013151585.1 Planctomycetota bacterium | reverse complement strand
TTGGGAGGCGGCTTGGCGGCGGCTGCGAGGCGTGTGTCCGGACGACTCCTGTCGGTCCCGCCTGGAAACATGTCTGCCGACGCTGTTAACGTCGCTCTCGGAAACCGCCAACCCGGACGGCTCGCTGATCAATTTCGAGCGATTCGTTCAGGCGACGGACAATCCGGCCGAACTGTTTTGTTACCTGTGCGAAAACCCGCGGGCGATCGAGATTCTGATCAAACTCTTCGTGGGGAGTCAGTTCCTGACGGAGATTCTGCTGCGGAATCCCAGCTATCTGGAACAACTCACCCAACACACCCGTCTGGCGGACATCAAGAGCCGCGAGGAATTGCGGGACGAAGCCGCCCGTTGGATGGAACCGTTTGACACGCTGGAGGAACGGCTGGATGCGCTGCGGCGTTTCCAGCGATGGGAGCTGCTGCGGATCGGAGCTTGCGATGCTTTCGGGCTAATGGACCTGCGAGCGGTAACGGCCCAGCTCTCGCTCTTGGCCGACAGCATCGTGCAAACGTGTTTGGCCGAGCTGGAACCGGTCGTTCGCGCGCCGCAGGAAGGCTTCGCCGTGCTGGCCTTCGGCAAGCTCGGTGGCGAAGAGCTCAACTACAGCTCGGACATCGACCTGGTTTTCGTCGCCGATGCTCGAGCCGAGCGGTTCTGGCCGCTCGGGCAGCGATTGATCAAGGCGTTGACCACGCCGACGGGCGAGGGCTTTCTCTATCGGACCGATATGCGGCTGCGGCCTTGGGGCCGATCCGGCTCGCTGGTCGTTTCCGTCGACGGTTATCTCGATTACATCAAGAACCACGCCCTGTTGTGGGAGAAGCAAGCGCTGCTGAAAGCCCGGCCCATCGCCGGCGATATGCCGCTCGCCGCGCAGTTCTTAGAAGAAGTCCAGCCGTACCTGTTTTGTGCGCCCATCGAAGAGGTCCGGCGGACGATCCGCGACATGAAAGGCCGCATCGAACAGGAACTGCAGCGAAAAGGCCGCGCTTGGGGCGAGGTGAAGTCGGGAGAGGGGTCGATCCGCGACGTGGAGTTCGTCACGCAGTTTCTGCAGATGGCTCACGGCGGGCGGCACCCCGAAGTCCGTAGCTTCAACACCATGCAGGCTCTTGTCCGGCTGGCCGACTTCGGTTTCTTGCAAGCGGACGAGTACCGCCAGCTCTCGACGGGATACGTCTTCTTGCGCACAATCGAGCACGCGCTGCAGCTCATGCACAACAAGCAAACCCATTCGCTGCCGGAAGACGAACGAGAGCTGGCCTATTTGGCTCGGCGGCTCGATTTCCCTGACACGGCCCGCTTCCTGGCTCACTACGAACAATACTGCTCGTCGATCCGTCAGATTTATGAGAAGTACATTGAGGGCACCGAACGGCCGGTCGCCGTGGCCGGTCCGCCGGAAGCGGAGGCGGCTCCGGTCGTCGAAGGTATGGAGCCGTCTTACTCGGAGATTTTTTCGCCCGACGAGATTCGCGGTCACAAGCGGCTCTTGGATCGGCTGAGCGACGAGAATATCGTTGAAGTCGAGGCCGTTCCGCGCGACGACGGCACATGGCGATTGACCGTGGTCGGCTTTGACCAGATCGGCGACTTGTCGATGATTTGCGGGTTGCTGTTCGTTTACGGGTTCGACATCGTTGACGGGAATGTGTTCACGGCCGACCAGGTCGAGGCTCCGGCCGAGCCGGCGGTTTCGGGACGCAACCGCCATCCCGCCGACAGCCCCCCAAGTTCGTCGACGTCTTCACCGTGCGGCCGCCCCGGGAGATCATCCCGGCCGAACTGTGGCGACGCTATCGGGACGACCTGGCCGAACTGATGCGGCTCGCTCAGGAGGGCAAACGTCGGGAAGCTCAAGGGCGATTGGCTCGCCGAGCCCCACTCGCCCTGCGACAGCTCCCGGCGTTCTCAAAGACGCTCTATCCCGTCGACATCACAATCGACAATGAAACCTCGCCGCGGTACACGGTCTTGCACATCCGGGCCGAGGACACGCCGGGTTTCCTGTACGAGCTGACGAACGCCTTGGCGTTGAGCGGCATCAACATCGTGCGGGTTCAGGTCGGTTCGGCCGGCAGCCGCGTTTCGGATGTCCTTTGGGTGACCGACGAGACGGGCCGCAAGATCACCGACGCGAAGCGCCAACAGGAACTGCGAGCAGCCATCGTTCTGATTAAGCACTTCACGCACTTGCTGCCGCATTCCCCCAACCCGGAATCGGCCTTGCTGCGGTTCCGTGACTTCCTCGAACAGTTGTTCCAGCAGAAGGACTGGCCGCAGGCGATCGGATCCCTCCAGCAGATGGACGTGTTGGACGGTCTGGCTCGCCTCCTGGGCGTCAGCACGTTTTTGTGGGAGGACTTTTTGCGGCTGCAGCATGCGAACCTGTTTCCGGTTGTTACGAACGTGGAAGCGTTGGAAAGGCGCAAGTCGCGGTCGACCCTCGAAGCCGAAATGCAAGACGCCCTGAAAGGCGCCGGCAGCTTTGCCGAACGCTGTCAGCGGCTGAACGCGTTCAAAGACCGGGAGATGTTCCGCGTCGACATGCGGCACATCCGCGGGCTGATTCCCGAATTCGGCCAATTTTCCGAAGAGCTGACCGACGTGGCCGAGGTCACTGTGGCCACCGCAACGGCCATCTGTTTGGAAGAGCTCCAGCGTCGCTACGGGCAGCCGGTGCAGAATGACGGAACGCCCTGTCCCCTCTGTGTGGCGGCTTTGGGCAAGTGCGGCGGCCGGGAGCTGGGGTTCGCGTCCGATATTGAGCTGATGTTCCTTTACGATGGCCACGGGCGGACGACCGGTCCGGAACGCATCTCCGTTTCCGAATACTACACCCGGCTGGTCGAGCTGTTCATGAAGACCATCACCGCTCGGCGGGAAGGCATCTTCCAGATCGATTTGCGGCTGCGACCGTACGGCAGTGCCGGACCGTTGGCCGTTTCCCTGGATGCTTTTCAGGCGTACTTCGCGCCGGACGGCGCAGCCTGGCCCTATGAACGACAGGCTTTGGTCAAGCTGCGTCCGGTCGCTGGCGACGATACCTTCGGCCGGCGCGTGGTGGCGCTGCGGAACGAGCTGGTCTACCGTGGCGAGCCGTTCGACGTGACCGCCATGCGCGCCATGCGGGAAAAGCAAATCCGCGAGCTGGTCCGGCCGGGCACGTTCAACGCGAAACTGAGCCCGGGCGGCTTGGTGGACTGCGAGTATCTAGTCCAGGGACTGCAGATCACCTACGGCCATCGGGATCCATCGCTTCGGACGACCAACACGCTGCAGGCCATCGACGCGTTGCACGGGATGGGCATCCTGAACGACGACGAACACCGGCGGCTGAGGCGCGTACGTTTTTCTACGCCGGCTGATCGATGCCTTGCGCATGGTCCGTGGCGACGCCCGCGACCTGGCCGTTCCGGCTCCGGACACCGAGGCGTTCCGTTTCCTCGCCGTTCGCCTTGGCTACGGCGACGACGACAAACGGCTGCAACATGACATCGAACGGACGTCTCAGTGCGTCATCGAACTCGGCCGGCTCCTGGACCGAGCGGCGAAGAGGAAAGAGTGAAAAAGTCGAAAGGTCTGAAGGCTCCGCGGCCGTGCCACGCCTCGCCGCGTCTCCGTTTCCGCTCTTCCACTTTTTCACTTCTCAGCCCTTCGACTTTCCGTTCCACCACTCGTCCGTCAGACGCCGAAGCCGCTCCACAACGTCCGGATGCGAACGAGCCAGGTTCCGCGTTTCGTGCGGGTCGGCCTGAAGCTCGTAAAGTTCCACCGGCTCGGACGCGTCAGCGGGCAGGATCAGCTTCCATCGGCCGCTGATGCACCAGCGGTACTGCAAGCTCGCGGCCGGGTTCCCGATCTCAGCCACGTCGTGCGCGTAAATCTCGCCGAAGATCGCCTTGCGGTCGCAGCGGCCGTCAGCGGCGATCACGTCCAGCAGATTCACGCCGGGCATCTGCGCCGTCTTTTCAAGCCCAACGGCTGCCAAGATGGTGGGAGCGAGATCGATGCTGCTGACGAGCGTGTCGTGGACGGCCGGCTGGATCTTGCCCGGCCACCGCAAAATGATCGGCGTGCGGATGCCGCCGTCGTACGGCGATCGTTTTGACTTCGGAGCAAAACGAAAGCGCCAACCCCGAGGCTCCTTTGTCTCGGGCGTGCGCTGGATCCAGCCGTTGTCGACGACAAACAGCACCAGCGTGTTCTCAGACAGCCCCTTGCGATCCAAGAAGTCAATGAGCTGGCCGCAGGTTTCGTCGAACCACTCACACATGGCGTAGTATTTCGCCAGCTCGATGGGGCGGCCCGGGGCTTGGTACTTTTTCAGAAGTCGCTCGGGCGGCGTGTGCGGCTGGTGAGGCAGAAATGGCGCATACCACACGAAAAACGGACGCCCGTCCGCCTTTTCGATGAAATCGAAGATCGGTTGCATCCCTTCGCGGCCGATCTTCAAGCCTTCATCGCCGTGCCGTCCGCCGCGCTTCGGATCGCCGTGCGTCATCCCGTCAGTGAAGCCACCCCGGCTGTAATGGCCTTCCCACCACTTGCCCGTTTGAAGACTCAGGTACCCCTTTTCGGCGAGCAGGCGGGGCAATGTCGGCACCTTTTCGATCTGTTGGATCAACCGCTCACAAAGGGCCAGATACTCCGGGTTGCGACGCGCCCCTCGGCGCGGAATGCCCGGCGGCGGAGCAGGATCGTTTCCGCAAATCTTGTGCTGGTGCGGATACAGCCCCGTGATGATCGTCGCCAGGCTGGGGCGGCACAAACTTGTGGTCACGTAGCCGCGGCGGAATAACACCCCCTCGGCTGCCAGACGGTCGATATTCGGCGTCTTCACCACCGGATGCCCCATGCACCCAAAGTCCGTCCACGCCTGGTCGTCGCTGATGATCAGGACGATGTTTGGCGGCTTTTCGGCGGCGTCCGCTGTGTACACTCCCAGAGACAAAAACAGAATGCTCGCGAAAACCCACGTACTTCTTCGATTCATCTGTTTCTCCTGGTGCAATTCTTAGAAGCCTTGACTCCACGCGTTAACTCTACAGCAAGGACACGCTCGCTGCAAAGCGAGATACGTACCAGCCGGCACAACTGTTGTCGGATTCGTCGCAGCTTACGAGAAGGAGAAGGGCTTTCCTCAGCGAGGACAATGCCGTTTCAGAAGTCTCCGCCACCGAGTTCGGTCTCTTCTGGACGAATTGGGCGGTGAGTCTGGAACGGCGGGCTGTCTGGCGGGCTCGTCGTTTGAGGCCTTAGGCCAAGGAGCGGTCGCCGATGGCCCTACTCAATTCCCCGCCTCGCCCGACGGAATCCAATAGTCTGTACGGCTGACCCTATGGCGGCGACAGTTCTCAACCGGCTTGGTCTGAGCCATCTTGCCATTTGGCGTGACACGTGAGACGGACCGCATGGTAGGGCATTTGGTCCCCCCCAAGTCAGACGGAAGAACCGATCTCGGTCGGTCCAGCAGCGCACTTTGGCTCTGGCTTGTCTGGTGAAGGGGTTCGGCAAGTTTCCCATCGTTTCGGCAGAGAGGATTTTCGGCCGGACTTGTTTGTGGTTACAATGACGCCATCTTTCGGCGGCGCCGGATAGGGGGCGACGCTGTGGAAGCATGGAGAGGAAAGGTGTCCAGGTCGAGATGCGGGGCAGCACTGGGGTCGAGCTGCCACCTCCAGCGGCGCAGCCTCGTGGTCAGTGCTGCGATTCTCTGCTCACCGGGAAACAAGTGCCGAGCGTTCGACAGAAACTGGCTGCTATTGCCATGGCCACGCGATGCCCGGTGCCGATCGGCATGGCAGCTTCCACTCCATGAGGGTTTTCGCGCAAGTTTTGTGGCTCCGTTGGCGATATTCTCGTTTCAGTTCAGCGCGGCGGTTTGCCGGGGTATCCCGAGGCCAGAGCTTCGGGACAGGATGCTAAGAGGCACAACCTGAGCAAAAAAGACCGCAACTTTGGGCGAGGCCGTCCGGGAGCCTTGAAGGGCAGCCCCTCGCGGACCCGGTACTACCCGTTCGGCTGCCCCGTTGGTTGCGGCCTCCGCCGCTTTCACATCAGAAAACCGGGAGGCTTCACATGAGCGGCGAAAAGACGATTTTCAAAAAGATTATCGATAAGGAGATACCCGCAGACATCGTTTACGAAGACGATCTTTGTCTGGCCTTCAAGGACATTAATCCGCAGGCGCCGACCCACGTACTCGTGATTCCGAAAAAAGAAATCCCGTCGCTGAACGATATGACGGAAGAGGATCGCGAGCTGATCGGCCATCTGTTTTGGGTCGTGAGGAAACTGGCCGAGCAGTTAGGATTGGATCGGGGCTACCGAACCGTTATCAACTGCGGTCCGGACGCCGGGCAAGCGGTCGATCATCTTCACATTCATCTGCTGGCCGGGCGACCGCTAAGCTGGCCGCCG
>JAADHY010000475.1 GCA_013151585.1 Planctomycetota bacterium | reverse complement strand
CCCAGCGGGCGACAGTTCGATTTGTTGGAGCGAATGGTCGAGGACGGCCCGTGCGTTGATGGAGCGACCGGCCGCCAGGAACCTACCGTGGACGGCCTGCCGTTCATCACCTACATCCAAGCGTGGGAAGGGATCTGCGAAGCGGCTGGTGTCCTTTTCTGAGCGAACCGGGTCGGGGCCTCAAGCGTTTTCCCGAGCATAGCGAGACGCAACGGCCGGCACGGAAGACGGCTCCGCCGGTTGACGGCCGCAATGTTCGAGCGACCGAAGCCCACGGGTGGTCAATATCGCCAGGGAGACGTTTCGCGCCGCAGTCGGAAGTGTGTCGATCGTTCCGTGCCCGGAAGGACCCGTTCCACGGGCGGCCGCAGTTTGTCGTGTTGCCGCAACTCCCAGGCGAACAGCATTCCGGCCAGAAAGCCGCCGATGTGAGCCCACCAGGCGACGCCTGTTGTCGCTGTTGTTGTGATGGCTGCCGCGCCCTGGAAGAACTGGATCAAAAACCAAATGCCGAGAAAAATCGGAGCGGGCAGAACCACCATGTACAAAAACAAGAAGATCGGGATCACGGCCAGGACTTTTGCTCGGGGATACAGCAAGAAATAGGCGCCCATCACTCCGGCAATCGCCCCGCTGGCTCCGATCGTCGGCACGGTGGACGAGGCGTTGGTAACCAGATGCGTGGCGCTGGCTAATACACCGCACGCCAAATAAAAGAACAAGAACCCAATGTGACCAAACCGATCCTCGACGTTGTCACCGAAGATATACAGAAACCACATATTGCCCAGGAAATGCATCCAGCCGCCGTGCAGGAAAATACAGGTCAGCAGCGTCAGGAAGGGAGGCACAGCGCTCGGAGCCAATTCACGACGGTACTCGACTTCTCGGACGACCATGCCGAGCGGGGTCCGGATCGGCTCGAACTTTCGCTCGATGATCTCCACCGGCTCGTTCGGATGAAGGACCCGTCGCGGGACCATGCCATACCGCTCCACCAGCGGATTCCCCCGGCTCTCTTCGATCAACTGAATCAAGAAGACCCCGGAGCAAGCGGCGATGATCAAGTAATTCACAATCGGCGTCGACCGCGACGGAATGTTGTCACTGATCGGAATCATCGGTTCGTCTTTCGAGAATCGGGCGGCCGGAAAGCCACTTGGCCCACCGCCGGTGGGGTGGCAGCCGGGCCGCAGCGAGCGACTCGTCTCGAAGGCAGGCTCGGGCGGCCATCATATCGCGTCGGCTGATGATTGGCAAAGTTGCATTCCCTCCGGCCAGCAGGTTTCTCAGTAGTTACCCCGCTCGCTGCGGTCGCCATCCGGGGCACATGCCGCTGTCCCGACCGTCGCCACCCAATGCAAACCCTATTTCGACGCTACTGATGCTGAGCCGTTTCCAAAAATGCGGTTCGCGCGGGTCTAGCCAGCCGTACCAACAGCGGCGGTTCTTTTGGTCGTACGAAAGGCGCTAACCGGTTTCTCGGAGTTGACGATCCCGGAAGGAGTTTCACCGAGTGGGCTGCGAGGCGTGCGGCTGGGATTCCGATTAGTTAGACTGCGATAGCAAGGCCAAATACGCAGCCGATCCGGGAGCGGGGTTCTGGCGAAAATTCGGCTTGTATCGCTTGATCCGAAAGTCCGGGCAGTGTTGGGACAGCCGTCCGGCGGACGTGGAAACGAATGGCGGCGGTTGCGTTCAGGATTCAGGCCAACCGGTGCGCCGTGGAGGCCACAAGACACGTGTGGGGGCGAACACCGTGTCTCTCGGAAAGTCTTCGGGAGCGCCCCGGCGAGGGAAAACAACGCGCCAGCGATTTCGGAGACTTGGACGGAGCGCGACCGAGACTCAATTCACGGACGAGCGTCAACGGGAAGCCGACACAGAGGAGCTTGACCAGCAATGAAACGGAACGTGAAGGTACTGGTTGTATCGCTCGTAGCACTCACTTTGGTTCTCTCCACGACGTCGCTGACCCCCGCTGGCGGGTGGCGCGCGATTGGGCATCAAGCGAAACGGATTGCCACTCAACTCATTTCGAAACATAAACGATCGCAAGACGCGGACGCCGATCCGCTGCTGCGGCAGGTTGACGAGGCGATCGACTTGACGCGGCGGCGGCGGCTCAGCGCCGACGTCCACTCGCCGTGGCAGATTTTCCACGGAGTTTTGGCGTATGGCCGGGATTTTCAGATCAAGCGGGGAGAGGAACTGATTCCGGCGTTGAAATGGATCGCTGGCGGAGCCACTTACGACGGTCTGCCACTGGTGGAAGCGACGGCGGACGGAGCCCGCTTTCACCCTTACACGCGTCCCTACGCCTTCGAAGGTCACGCCAACCAGTTCCTCGCGATTCTGTCGTCCTCGAACCTGCCCCGCGATTTCAAGTTTCGGGCGGGCGATCGCGAAGTCACGCTCGGAGACATGATCCGCCAGGCTCAACTCGACGTGACAGCCGACGAGGAACTGACCTGGACCCTATGGAGCCTGAGCCATTACCTGGATCCCGAGGCTCGGTGGACGAATCGTTATGGCGAAGTTTGGAGCCTGGAACGGCTGGTGCAACTCTGTAGTCTCGACTCGCTCAGTTGGGTTCCCTGCGGTGGGACGCACCGGCTGTACGCCGTCACCTACGCGCGCAACCAATACCTGAAGAAGCATCGCGAACTGCGAGGAGCCTGGCAGCTTGCCGACCAATGGATCCAGTATTACATCCAGATGGCCCGGTCGATGCAGAACAGCGATGGATCGTTCTCGAACAATTACTTCGACGGCTCGGGGTACACCTATGACGTGGTCGAGCGGTTGGAGACGTCGGGGCATACGTTGGAGTGGCTGATCCTGGCGCTGCCAGACGAGCGGCTGAACGAGCCGTGGGTGCGCCGCGCTGTGGCAGCAGTGGCTCGCGACCTGATCGATAGCAGCACCGAGCCGGTGGAGTGCGGCCCGCTATACCACGCCACGCACGGTTTGGTCCTTTATCGCGACCGAATCAACGCGATCCGCAAGCGAAAGTCCGCGTCGACTGCCGCGAAAGAGGGGCAGGTCGCTCCAAACACGCCGCACGATGTCGGTCAAACACCTC
>JAADHY010000102.1 GCA_013151585.1 Planctomycetota bacterium | reverse complement strand
CCCGTGGCAGACATCGGGGCCAACGGGATGGCCGCAGCGGGCAAGATTCTTTTCGTTGCTGGCGGCGAGGCGGTAGAGGCGATTGACATCTCCGATCCGGCTCGGCCCGTTTCGATCGCTCAATATCGGAACGGCCGGCTCTTCCCGACCCGACGGCTGATGCTCGGCAAGACACCGCGGTTTGACAATGCTCATGACCTGGTGTATCGCAGCGGATACCTTTTCGTCACGGCCCAGAACGACAACCAACTGGGGATTTTGAAGGTCAACGACCGTCGGGTATTGGAGCTGGCGGGCCAGTCGATGGTCGGGACGCGCAGAGACTCGCGAGAATCGACGGATTGCTCCGGCTGGCTGAGGATGTCTCGTCTTGCCGCAACCCACAACGTTCCGTAAGCACCCTCGCTTGCACTACACGAGCGAGACGCTTGCGCTACAACGGCATGGGCACGGAGATCGGAAATGACCGAAACGGTCCTTTACGACTCGTTCGTAAGTGCGGCAGCACCTCCGGCAAACCGAGGCGGACAAGTAATGCTGAAAATTCGAAGACGGCAATGCAGCAAACAGTGTTGGTCTCTGACGGCGCTGATTACGACTTTCGTCGCAATCGGGCTCGCTGCGGCCGGCGCGTTGGCCGACGAGGCGCCGCGTGATCGAGCGCGGTCCGACGTTGCGGCAGGCAGCACGGTCGAGCGGCGGCTGGAAGCCAAGTACGGCCTTACGGCGGTGGATGCCGTGCGGCTGGATCTGTTCAGCTTTTTCGGAACGGTGCAGAAGTTCGCCGATGAATTGGGCGTGCAGCGCGGCGAGGTTGAAGAGTTCTTGGACGAACACCGTTGGCAGCTTCCGGTTGCGCCCGCACTGGCGTTGCAGAACAAGGATCTTTCGGGCCGTGAGTTTCTGCGAGTTTCTTCCGGCCAAGTGGCGGACGTCGGGCCGTTTGTCACGCAAGACGGCACACCCGGTTCGCCAGCGACAACAGCGTCGATCCGCTGCGACCGTGAGGCGATCGTGGTTTCGATCACGTGCCGCGAGCTGGACATCGGGCGCCTGACGGCAAAGTGTCGCGACGACGACGGGAGACCTCCGGTCGGACCGGTGGCTCGGTCAGGAGACCGGCCACAACGTGGGTCAGGAGACCGGCCACAGCGCGGAGTCGCCAAGGTTTCGAGCGATGGCGGTTTGTCGCCACGTCAGCGCATGCTCTGGGACGGTGACTTCGTGGGCTTGAAGCGTGCTTTTGGGAACAATGTGCGCGAATTGGTCGCGTGGGCGAAGCGGCAGCGGCGGCCGAAGCGGTCCGTGCTGCTGGATGACTGCGTGACCGTGATGATTACGCCCGTGGCGATCGGCAAGGACCGGTCGCACCTGTTTCCGGCCTCGTTTGTGCCGGACCCGGCCAAGTGGTTGAGCGAAACGCGGCCGCCGCGAACCAGCCGCATCTACCTGGAAGGGGCGTACTACTGGATCGCGGTCAATCCCAACGGCGCCGTGCTGGATGTGTTCATGGACCCGTGGGACGGCGGGACCGTGTGTCCGGCGTGGCCGTCGAAGGCGAAGGTGACGACCAAGCGAGGCGACGACTTTTGGCACCTCGAGCTGCGCATCCCGTGGACGTCGCTCAAGCCGAACGTCAACGAGGACTCGATCTGGGCCGTTGACCTGGCGCGATTGCGCCGCTGTAGCGAGCGGCCGGGCCACGTCACGCGTAGTCCCCGCTCCACTTTGCTTCGCTACGACGTGCCGCTGCCCGTATCGGCCCGCCGCCTGCCCCCGGTGCCGGAGATTCAGATCAACCCGCTGCGGACGAGCGAACCGGTGGCGGATTTCCCGACTGCCGACCAGTGGGCGCATGCGGCACTGATCGCCGACTTCTTTGATAACCGCACCGGGGAAAAGGACGACGCCATCGAAGCCCGGATCACCTATGACTGCCGGACGCTGTTCGTGCGGTTCGACTGTCGCGAACAGGACCTCGGCCGGCTGCGGGTCGTCACGCACGAGCAGGAGGAGGCGGAGTACGGCCCGCAGAGCCGCCGCTGCAACTACTTGGATCGGCGTGAACATTTTGGGCTCGATTGGGGCGACTACGTCGAGGTGATCCTGGCGCCGAACCTGGATTTCGCCGATCGCTTCCACGGCGGGCTGTTCACGTTCCTGGTCAATTCGCGCGGCGAGCTGCTCGAGCGCTACTACGACCGCTACGGCATGTTCAATGTCTCGCCCTGTCCGCCGTGGCGCTCCGGTGCAAAGACGCGCGTCACGAAATCGGGCCAGACGTGGACGGTCGAGCTGGCGATTCCGTTCGGCGTGCTGTGCACGATGGGGAAGGCGTCATCGACGTGGGGGCTGAATCTGCATCGGGCGCGGTCGGGTGAGGCGTTCGGCGGGCGCGACACGCACTTGTGCTGGTCGCGGACCGCTCCGCCGTTCGAAGCGCCCGGTTGGTCGCCGTCGCTGCGCACACTGCGTGACCCGCGTCGGCTGGGCATTATGAGGATCGACGCCGATTGGGTACAGCTTCAGCCGCACCCGAACCGCCCCGGGCTCGCGTCGGCTCGTTCAGCCGAGGCGGCGGCACGCCGGCCTGTTCAGCGCGATCGTCGCAGCGATCGGCTCTCGAGCGTCTTTTTCGTCGATCGCTCGCATGGCTGGGCCGCTGGCGGCTTGGGCACGATACTGCATACGAGCGACGCCGGCAAAACGTGGCGCGAGCAACCGACCGGAACGGATTTCATCCTCGAAAAGGTCTTCTTCGTCGATCGGAACCACGGATGGGCCGTGGGCGGCTGGCCGCGCGACGCAGCCGTGGCCGTCTACGGCGGCATGGGTGTGATTCTGGCCACGAGCGACGGCGGCCGGCATTGGGCGAAACAACTTGAAGGCGAAGCGGTCTGGCTGAAAGATGTCTTTTTCCTCAATCGCCGACTGGGCTGGGCCGTGGGCGAATACGGCACTGTGTTGAAAACAACCGACGGCGGCCAACACTGGCGGCAGATCCGACAGACCGGTACGGCCAGTTGGCTTTACGGCGTCGCGTTCCTGGACGAGCAACACGGCTTTGCTGTCGGGCACGACGAGACGATCCT
>JAADHY010000767.1 GCA_013151585.1 Planctomycetota bacterium | reverse complement strand
CCAATTGTGGATGGCCGTTCGTCGCGTCTCTTCGGCTCGAATCAAAAGGTTCGTGTCCGCGCTGACGAAGTAGGCGGCACCGATTAGCGCGACAACCAACGGCAGCAGGAACAGCCCCACCGCAGAGCGACGGTCTACGGCTAGAAAAAAAAGATAGATCAGGATGGCGATCCATGCGAGAACAAAAAGCCAGTCCTGCGTCGAACTGAGAAGCGGCGGCAAGTCCAGCGCTCGAGCGCGATACCAAAGGTAGCTGGTATGAGCCACGAAGCCCGCCACCGCGAAAGCGGCGGCCAAAGCGCGACCGAATGTTCCCCGCCCCAGCAGTCGCGTGCACTCGCACACCAACGCTACGGCATAGCTCGCGAAGAAACAAAAAACTTTTACGTGTTCCATCCCGCCCGGTTCTCGATCATTTGTGTTTTAGCGTTGATTCCGCCACAACTTCTGTCCGGCTGGGCGGACAAAGGCGGCCCCCCAAGCGGTGTCAGGACGAGCGGGGCCATCCACGTTCTCTTGCGTGACGGCAAACGCGCTTCCTTCTGTCATTCTACTGTCACGGGACAACAGAGCGAAAGAGCGTTGAAACATTCTTCGCCCGACCGGGGTCACCGGGTCTGGTCATTCAGGCCATACTCGCTGATTTTCTTGTGGAGCGTGTTGCGATTGATCCCCAGACGGGTGGCGGCTTTCGTCTGGACGCCTTGGCAAAGTTTCAAAGCCACCTCGATCAGCCGCCGTTCGACCAGGCCCACGACAAACGGATGAGGTTCTTTCCCATTCCTTTCCGCCTCGGCCAGCGCCTGCGCGACAAACTGCTCGCAAAGCGTCTCCAAATCAGTCCGATCGGCCCGGCTGAATCGAACCGGTGCCAACCCTCGCACGTGCTCCGGAAACAAGTCGACGGTCAGGCGGTCCCCTGAGCAAAGAACGATGGCCCGTTCCACGTAGTTTTGCAATTCCCGCACGTTACCCGGCCACGAGTACGCCTGAAGGACGTCGATCACGCGCGGATCGACCTGAGGCGCCGCCCGGTCGTTGGCTCGAGCATACGTCCGCACAAAGTGCTCCACCAACTGCGGAATGTCTTCTCGCCGGTCGCGCAGCGGCGGAAGGTAGATCGGAATCACGTTCAGCCGGTAGTACAAATCCTCGCGGAATCGACCGGCTTCGATTTCCTCCAGCAAATCGCGGTTGGTTGCCGCAATGAATCGGCAATCGACCTGGATGGTCCGGGTATCGCCAACTCGTTCAAACTCGTGCTCTTGCAACACCCGCAGCAATTTGACCTGCAGTTTGAAGCTGATCGTACTGATTTCGTCCAAAAAGATCGTGCCGCCATGAGCAGCCTCGAACCGGCCGGTCCGGTTCTCGATCGCGCTGGTGAAGGCTCCCTTCACGTGGCCAAAAAGCTCGCTTTCCAACAGCGTCTCGCTCAACGCTCCGCAATTCACGCGGATATACGGGCCGGAGGCTCGGGGGCTGAGCTCATGGATCGCCCGCGCCACCAGCTCTTTGCCCGTGCCCGTCTCGCCCGTCAGCAGGACCGTGGCGGTCGAGCCGGCAACGCGACGGACCAGCTCGTAGACCTCCTGCATCGCAGGGCTGGTGCCGATCATGCCGTCCAAGGGAGCGATGGCCGATGACATAGCAATTTGAAATCGTGTGAAACCGTGCGGCTGAATCGAGCAATCGAGCAAAGTTTGACGTAACCTGCGGATTCTGACCTTGCCCCTTTGATCGTAGAAAAGCCACGCCCCGTCGAGCCTCACCGCCGGTTCCTCTCGCCGGGCGCGCTGCGGCTCCCGAGAAGCTTCGTCCGGTCGCGTGGAGTCGATGCGACCAGCGGTCGAAGCTTGCTATGCAGGTTGGAACGGGCGAGAGCGGCTTTGCTCCGACCCGATGGCAAGGCCGTAAACTGACTGCAATGCCCATCTGCGCGGCATCGTAGCGGCAAATGAAGGCAAAATCAAACAGACGCCTGAGAAGAAAGGACCGGTGGCACGAAGTTGTCCGAACCGCAACTTCCTCGAGGGCCCAGAACCTCTTTGTCCGAGAAGCTGGCTGCCCAATTAACAGGCAGCAAGAGCGCCGCAAGAGCAGCTTGCGGCCCAGGTTCACGGCTTGGGTGGCGAAGCGAGCCGCGTCGCTTCGAACTCGAGCAACCGTCGTCCCACCTGCGCCGCCTTGGGACGCAAGACTCCGATCACGGCCGACAGGGCCGTCCTCATTTCCGCTTCGGTCGCCCGATCCCAGGCGGCCCGCAGCCGCTCGACGTCCGCCGGGCTCATCAAAAACCCGAACCGCTGAATGTGAAAACCAAGCTGCAAGGCCGCAGTGACGCGATTCTCGCCCGCAAGGTTCTCATTCAACGCCGCCTCGAGCAGACTTTTCTGGGCGGACGCCGTAGCAATGCTGCCCAAAGCCACCAGTGCACTGTGTGCCAACTCGGGTTCAAGGATCGCGCGGCGCAAAGCGGCTTCGGCGGGCGCGATGTCGAAAATCTCGGTTCGGCGGCCGTTGGCCAGATGGGCGAACCAGAACGCCGCGGCCTCACGGAGCCGTTTGCGTTGCTGCCGGGTGAGCGGTGGGGCGCCCAGCCGCGAAAGGAACGGCCGCAGTTGGCCTTTCAGATCGCGGCTCGAAGTCGTCTCAACGACGTAGGTCATCAGCGGGTATTGTTGCAGGAGCCTTTGGATGCGCGCCGCGGTCGGATCGGGACCGTAAATAGCAATCGGAATGTTGGCTGTCCGAACGTCCGCCCGCAAGTTAGCCACCGTCAAAGAAAGCTCCCACCGAACCGAATTCTCGTGGATCAAGATCAGCTCGACGTCGCTGCGGCTCGCGGCGATTTGGAAGCCTTCTCGTCCGGTCGCGGCAATCAGTGGCTCATATCCCAATTCTCGGACAATCCCGGCGATCGTCGCAGAACGTTGCGTGTTGGGGTCAATGGTCAGACCATGCGGAAGTCCTTGATCGGCCAGCGTTCTTTGCAAGACGTTGACCACGCGTGCGGCTCCCCGGAAAGGTTTGTCGGGGTCGAGTTCCAAAACGGCGCTGGCCGCCGCAAACTGGACGCGAGGATCGGGATAATT
>JAADHY010000424.1 GCA_013151585.1 Planctomycetota bacterium | reverse complement strand
AAGGCAAGAACAACAGCGTCGCCACCCTGCAATGGTCGCATGATCGAGGCTTTTGTGTCGACTCGGTGCCGGTCAATAGGCTCCGCGACCGATGGCGGATCATTCATGCCCGCCGAGTGCATCCCTCTTTCTACGACGCCGGCCGTTATCAGCCGTCAGCGTTGGGAATACAGTACTTGCTGCCCATCTTCAGCAACGCACTTGGCAGCGACGATCTGGAACGGCTGCGGAGCGATCTATTCGACGCCGGCAACCTGTCGACCCGCTACCAAAGCGTCAACCTGGACATCCAAAAGCGAGTCCGCCTGCTAGAGGGCACGTAAGAGCGGAACCTCGAAGACCGATCGACTATCCGGCGACCCGGTAAGAACTGCCGAACCTCTTTAACAAGAACTCGCGGATGCGGGCCCCGTGGACCGGGTCAAACAGCAGATCAAGCTGGCCGCGGCAGACACCCGCTACGGAAAACACGGCTCCAGCCGGGCTCGGTTGATATCAAGCTGCTCCAGAATCTCCAGAACCCGCCCCATCGGCATGCCCCAATCGAGGGCCCAGCAGATGATTTCCAAGTTATCCATGCCCGCGGCGATGCGGTCGAGGATGCGATCGGTGAGCAGGTCGCAGTTACGGATCAGCGGATAGAGCTGGCCGAAATTGTCGTAACCGAATTCGGCCCAGCACCGGTCTCCGCGAACATGCTCGATCCGCCGGTAGCGGCAAAAATCGATCCAGTACTTTCGGAACCACTCTTTGAGGGCGACGTCCCCCAGATCACGTCCCTGCTTTTCGCTTTGGATCCACTTGTAGCGATCGGCTTCCTTCCAGGCCTCTTCATAGAGGCTGTAGGCGACCGTGGCCACTGCCATTTCGCTCATGTCGTCGCGCCTTGCTGCCAACCCCTTTGCGGTTTTCAGAAGCACCGCCGGCCCTTCCCCTAGACCGTGCGGCCACGACTCGGACGAGCCCAAATTTTTGGCTTTATACCCGGACGACGCCTGAACGGCAAGTCGCATTTGCCGGAATTCTGATCCGAAGGCGGTACACCGCCACAACAGGACCGTGTCACACTCTGAACGGCGCAAACAGGCACGGCGCTCGTTGTGGAGCGTTCTTTCGACCGTTCCCGTTCCGCAGCCCTCGAAAAAAGTCTCGTGGCGTTCGCCCACACCGCACAGTCAACACGAGGCGGCTCTGTCGCATTGGACAACCTGCCCGATCTTGATGAGTCGGCCTCCGGGCCAGCCCGGAAACTATTGGCCTTTCTCATCGGCCCCTCGAGCCAGGTAGAAGTCCGTCCCCAGGACGTGTCTCGCAATAGCCTCCTTCGGCCGCTCCGGCCTGCCAGCCCGCCCGCGAAGCGGTTTTGGCTTGACGATCGAGGCGCAGAAACTACACTTCCTATGAGACAGCCGGAGGACGATTAGCTCAGTTGGTTAGAGCGCCACGTTGACATCGTGGAGGTCACTGGTTCGAGTCCAGTATCGTCCACTCGGACACGAGACATCACACCGCAATTCGTCGTAGGCCCCTGGAGCGCAGGGGCTTTTTTCTTGGAACCGTTCGCGGGACGAACGACATCCCGCCGATCGACGGCGAGAATCTCGCGGCAGTGGCGGTTGGCCACGGAAACCTCGTGGCAGCCAGCTTGTGTCAAACGTCGACATGATATCGACACGATGTTTCGCGATTCCGGAACATCCCGAGACAAGCCGGAAGAGCACATGAACGCGACGTGGCGGCATCGTCCATGGGCCTGAAACATGTCTTTCGCCATTGCAGGCTGCTGGTGTTTCAAGTCCACTTCCACTGTCGCCGGTGACTCCCGCAGTCCTGCACCGGGCCGCTCATGCCACCCGTTCGACGAAGAGGATGAAGCTGCGCCAGGCCCACACATCTCTTGCCAAACGTCACGAATTGGCCTGCCGCCGACAGACCGGAACCGTAACGCTCCGGTCCGTCGGTGGCAATCGGTGGGCCGGGATCAGATTTCTTTCCATTGTCCCGGGACCGGGACGGGATATTGACCGTTTTCGTCCGGTTCGATCGGCGGCTTGCTGTCGTAGTCCATGGTGTCGATGTAAGGGCAGAACTGGAAGTTCGACGCCATCGCTTGATCCCACGTGATCATTTGCCCGGAATGAATGGCCGCTCGGCCCATGATATCCGCCATGTTCGACAAGGCCGCGCGGCGGGCTTCATTGTGCGGACGATCTAAGCGAATCGATTCCAGTAAGTCCTTCCACTCGGCTTGCCAAGGTGTCAGCTTTTCCTTCGGCGCTTCCCAAGCGATGTTGTCTTTGTCGATGCGTTGATCTTTGAAGATGCGCACCGTTCCCGCGTGGATGTTGCCCGAGAACTGGGCCGCACACTTCGTGCCGTGGACATAGGTGGCGAAATCATTGTGACAGTTGCGCAGGTAGCGCACGACATCCGTCGCTTTGGTGCCATCGGGGAAGGTCCACTCGGCAGCGAAGGAGTCCAGGTTCTGGCTGCGGTCGGTGCTGTTGATGACGCGGCCGCCCACTCCGTGCGCCGTCACGGGCCAAGCGTCTTTGAGCCAGCAAAGCTCGTCGATCTGATGGATGTCCATCTCGGCCCAGAGGCCGCCGGAAACCCACAGGAACTTCGTGAAGTTTCGAATCTGGAACAGCAGTTCGCTTTCATCGGGTTTCTTTTTGCCGAGCGGGCCCACTGGCTGCATGCGGTAGGCACGGATCAGGATGATCTCACCCAACTGGCCGTCCCGAATCCGCTTGATCAGCTCCTGCCGGTTCACCGAGTGGCGACACATTAATCCGGCGGCAATCTTCAGGTTCTTCTTGGCCGCTTCGTCGCCGGCTTTCATGATCCGTCGCAACTGAGGCGGGTCGGTGCCGAACGATTTTTCCATGAAAACGTTGACACCCTTTTTGACGGCGTATTCGAGCTGCACCGCACGCCAGCCGGCATAACCGGTCAGCATGGCGATGTCCCCGGACCCCGGGCGCAGGCAGTCGATCGCTTTCTTGTAGGCGTCGAACCCCACAAAACGCCGTTCGGGAGGAACGTCGATCTGATCGGGGAACAAATGGCTGAGTGCTTTGTGGGACCGGGCG